>NZ_CEVCIF010000054.1:0-21665 GCF_982245605.1 Coprobacter fastidiosus
ACTTTGGATGCCAAACCTTAATTTCGGGGGAATACCTAAAGATACAAAAAAGCCAACTAATTCGCAATACTTTGTGTATGAATTAGTTGGCTAATTTTATACTATTTACTGAATGTTCCAAAACGAGCCTATAATATTGTTGGCAATACCGGTACGGTTCTCCTTCCTCTTGAAAGGGGAAGGGGGATTTTTTGTAGCAACCCGTTCAATACAATATTCAAATCTATTGGCATGCACTCATTGATACGATCATACACTCCTTTATTCCTTTCGAGAAAGGGGCTGACTTCTTGTGGATTTCTCTCGAACTTGATCCGTGCAAATTTTAGACAGCCCCTTTAGAAGTATGGATTTAAAACGGAAAAATAAGAGGCAGGGTAAAGATCATGATAACTCCGATAATAATCTGAAGAGGCAATCCGACTTTCACATAATCCATAAATGTATATTGTCCTGCCGGCATTACTAATGCGTTCGGAGGTGTGGAGAACGGAGATGCAAAACACATGCTTGCTGCAACGGTTACAGCAAATAGGAAAGGATAGGGGCTTACTCCGATTCCTATAGCCGATTGCATTGCGATGGGAGCGAGTAATACTGCTGTAGCTGTATTGCTGATAAACATCGTCATCAGTGATGTCGTAAAATAAACTCCTGCTAACAATATGACCGGGCCGTATTGACCTAATCCTGTAACCAACGAGTGCGAAATGACTTTTGATGCGCCTGTTTTTTCCAATGCTAAAGACATGGGAAGCATGGCAGCAATAAGTACGATACTTTCCCAATTAATAGTTTTATAGGCTGATTCTACATTTCGAAAACATCCGGTAAGAACCATTAATAGTCCGGCTATCATAACAGCTGTAACAGGTGCGATCGGAATAAAATCGAACATCATTGCTGCTATCATGAGAACCATGATCGCTGCAGCGACAGGAGCTTTATAATCCAAAGTCACTTTGGCAGCTTCGGTAAGCGGTTGACCTAATACGACCCATTCCGATTGATCTTCACTTAACCGGGCTATATCGTTCCATGTCCCTTGTACGAGTAATACGTCTCCCGAGTGGATTTTTTCATCTTTTATATCATGTAAAATATATTCCTTTTTACGACGTATTCCGAGAACGTTCAGATTATATTTATCTCTGAACCCGGCATCTTTAACACTTTGATTGATGAGGCGAGAATTTGGCATCAACAAAATTTCGGCAATACCGATATCATAAAAATCGAGAGAGTTCTCTTTATTCTTCCCAGATTCTTCAGTAGTATGCGAATCGATGATATAAAGATCTAATTCTTGCGCAATTTGGTGTATCCGGTCGAAATCTCCCATTACATAAATTACATCTTCGCTTTGTAATGTCGTGTCAGTTGCAAGTTTTTGATTGACCGACTTTAAAAAACGTGATTGAGACTGAGAGATGCGTCGTACTTCCAAAACGTTCAATCCGTATTTTTTTCGAATATCCAGTTCGACTACATTTTTCCCGATAACAGGAGATTTGGGATTGACTTTTATCCTGAATAAATTATCTGCAAGCTGGTATTCTTTAACCAGTTCATTCAGAGATTTATTTCTATTTGTTTTATTATTGTTATTTTGTCCCTTTTTGGAAAGAAATATTTTGCTTAACGGGATAAGTACGATAATACCAGTCAGGACACAAATGATACCGACTGGGGTGAAAGAGAAAAAAGAAAGAGGAGCATATCCGTTTTCTGTCAGTGTATTTTGAATAACTAGATTAGGGGGAGTTCCGATTAAAGTCATCATTCCCCCCATACTGCTTGCGAATGCTAACGGCATGAGCAGACGGCTGGCATTCATGTTTGCGCTTAAAGCTAAACTGACAACGATGGGCAACATCAGAGCAACTGTTCCTGTATTGCTGACAAATGCTCCGATTGCAGCAGTTACCAGCATTACGAGGATGAACAGTTTCAGTTCGCTTTTGCCTGCCATCCTTAATATTTTCGCACTGATCATTTTAGCTAATCCGGTCTGAAAAATAGCGCCTCCGACAACAAATAGTCCGACCATCATAATGACAATGGAATTGGAAAATCCTGATAATGCTTCTTCCGGAGTCAATATTTGAAAAACTAAGAGAAGTACGAGTGCACAGAGCGCTACCACATCCGAACGAATTTTGCCGTTCATGAAAAAAATTGCGGATAATACTAAGATAGTAAGGGTTATGTACATAAAAATCGAATAATTAAGTTATAATAATATATTTGTAAGATATATACAGACTTAGAGCTTATTTTGTTGCAAATATATTTTCGTTTGTTTTATAAATCAAATGTGAAAAAGCTTTTTTATGTTCTGTTAGGATCTTATTGGGGTTCGGTGGGTATAAAAAAAGCGGCGAGATATATCACCGCTTTTAAGATTAGAAGTATAGGAACTATTTTTTCCACAGTTTACTCATGTCTTCTAATGATTTGCCTTTAGTTTCAGGAACAAAACGCCATACGAAAATCGCTGCAATTACACAGATGATACCATATAAACTGTAAGCGAACATAGGACTGAATTCGTATAGAGGCGGGAATGTAGAAGATACGATATAGTTAAATACCCATTGGAATGCTACTGCAATAGCGACAGCTTTTCCTCGAATCGTGTTAGGGAATATTTCTGAAATTAATACCCAGCAAATAGGTCCCCAAGACATCATGAAGAAAGCAGCATATACAATAATAGAAAGAACGGGAATGATACCTTTAAGACCGATATTGTCACATATAGCTACGGCAAATGCACCGATGGCCATACCTATAGATCCGATAATCAATAACGGTTTGCGGCCGAATCTGTCAACTGTAAAAATTGCAACGAGAGTGAAAAGGATATTAACGATACCCATAATCACGGTTTGCATCATGCCACCGCCTTCAGCTCCTGCATTTTCAAACATACGGGGTGCGTAATATAAAACCGCATTAATCCCTATAGCTTGTTGGAATACCGATAATAATATACCGATAATGATTACCGGAACGCCATAAGTAAACAACTTTTCGGTTTTTTCGTGTACCGTACTTTTTATATCGTTTAGTATCTCTTTTGCCTTTTTCTGTCCGTTGATTTTCTCCAGAATAGAGAAAGCTTTCTCTTCTTGTTCTATCAGCACCAAATATCGAGGAGTTTTGGGTACAAAAAATAGTAAAATTCCGAAAAGTATTGCCGGAAACGATTCTGATCCGAACATATAACGCCAGCCCTCTTTTACTGTCCACATATCAGATTCCGGGCTTACCGATAGAACGCCTTGTGCGTCTTTCAGTATAATGGGATTTTGATGGTCGCCTAAAATCAAGTAGTTTACAAAATATACGACCAACATACCGAAAATAATAGCGAATTGATTACAAGAAACAAGAGTACCGCGTATTTCGGATGGAGCTATTTCTGCGATATACATAGGAGATATTGCAGAAGCAAGACCTACACCTACACCTCCTAAAATACGATAAAAGTTAAATGCTATCAAGACATTTAGATTCGCTTCTCCATATTTAAAGAATAAAAATTCGGGATAATAAGAACCTAATGCTGAGAGTAAAAGCAGTACGGATGCCAAACGTAAAGAATTACGGCGACCTAAACGCAATGCTGATATGCCGGAAATTGCTCCTCCGATAACACAACCCAATAATGCGCTGGAAGAAGTAATACCATGTAATATTTTGTCATATTGAAAATCGGTGGCAGTAAGAAAAAAAGCTTCTAACCCTTTTTCTGCACCCGAAACAACAGCTGTGTCGTATCCGAATAGCAGACCGCCCAAGATTGCTACAGCTGTGATGGAGTATAAATAAAATTTACTCCCTTCTGTGGTTGTATTGTTCATAGTGTCTTAAAATAAGATAATAATGAAGTTAAAGTTGATATTATGCAAAAGTGATAAGGGAACAATCCCTTATCACTTACTTCAATAATGTGAGAATTAGCAATACATATTTACGATTGCTTCGTATAATTCTTGTTTGCCGCTGGTTTGTTTAGGTTCACCGTTAGCTTTAGCGTAAGCTACGATGTCTTCCAGAGACAATTTCCCTTCTTCAAACTCTTTACCTTTACCTGAATCGAAAGAAGCATAACGGTCGGCCAACATTTTTTTGTAAGGAGATTCTTCCAACAACTTGGCTGCACTTAATAATGCTCTGGCCATAACATCCATACCTGCAATGTGTGCAATAAAAATATCTTCAAGATCGGTAGAATTACGACGAGTTTTAGCATCGAAATTAGTACCGCCATTGCCGAAACCGCCGTTACGGATAATTTGCATCATTGCTTGAGTTAATTCGAAATTATCGATAGGAAATTGGTCTGTATCCCATCCGTTTTGATAGTCTCCACGGTTAGCATCGATAGAACCTAACATACCGTTGTCCACTGCTACGCATAATTCATGTTCGAATGTGTGCCCTGCCAATGTTGCATGATTGACTTCGATGTTTACTTTAAAATCTTTATCCAAACCATGAGCTTTTAAGAATCCGATAACGGTTTCCGTATCTACATCGTATTGATGTTTGGTCGGTTCCATAGGCTTAGGTTCAATCAAGAACGTACCCTTGAAACCTTTTGCACGAGCATAATCCCGAGCCATTTTCAACATTTGGGCTAAATGTTCTTTTTCACGTTTTTGATCGGTATTCAAAAGAGACATATAGCCTTCACGTCCACCCCAGAATACATAATTAGTTCCGCCTAATTCGATAGTAGCATCAATTGCATTTTTGATTTGAACGGCAGCTCGCGCTACTACATCGAAATCAGGATTAGTTGCTGCACCATTCATATAACGTGCGTGTCCGAATACGTTAGCAGTACCCCAAAGCAGTTTAATTCCGGTTTCTGCTTGTTTCTTTTTAGCATAAGCTACGATTTCTTTTAAATTTGCTTCATATTCTTCGATAGTTTCAGCTTCTGTGACCAGATCGACATCGTGGAAACAGTAGTATTCGATTCCCATTTTTTGCATGAATTCAAATCCTGCATCCATTTTGTGTTTTGCAGCTTCTACCGGATTTTCAGAATCGTTCCACGGGAATTTTTTTGTTCCTCCTCCGAATTGATCTCCACCTTCTGCACATAGTGTATGCCACCAAGCCATAGAAAATTTCAACCAATCTTTCATTTTTTTACCCATTACGACTTTTTCAGCATCATAATACCGGAAAGCCATCGGATTTTTACTTTCTACACCTTCAAATTTAATTTTTCCGATACCAGGAAAATACTCTTTTGTTGCCATAGTTTTTTGTTTTATAAAAGGTTATTATTTTTATTTCATAGACTCTTCAAGTCTTTTCTTCCATAAATTATATGCGCCTTGATAAGCGGAGATATTTTTTATTTCTGGTTCGATCACCTCTATTTTCTTTAATGATGCAAAGGCCTCTTCGGCATTTTTATAAATTCCTGCACCTATTCCTGCGCCTTTGGCTGCTCCTACCGAACCGTCTGTGTCATACAATTCTATTGTTGCTTGAGTGATTCCGGAAAGTGTATTTCTAAATAACGGACTCAAAAACATGTTGGCATGTCCGGCTTTGATTGTATGAATATCGATTCCGATACTTTCCATGATTTCCATTCCGTATTTGAATGAAAACACTATACCTTCCTGTGCTGCACGCATCAGGTGACGTTTATCATGTATGTTATAATTTATGCCATGTACGGATGCTGATATTTCTCGATTTTGTAAAATGCGTTCTGCCCCGTTGCCAAAAGGTATGATACTTACACCATCAGCTCCTATTTTTACTTGAGAAGCAAGATTATTCATATCTGTATAAGATGTGTCGGCAGATGCTATATTCCGTTTTATCCATGAGTTTAGGATACCGGTTCCGTTTATACAAAGTAATACTCCGAGTCGAGTATTTGCTTTATCATGGTTTACATGAGCAAAAGTGTTGACTCTTGACAAAGGATCATAATTGACATGACCGTTAATTCCATAGACGACACCGGATGTCCCTGCGGTAGATGCGATTTCTCCGGGATTTAGAACATTTAAAGATAGTGCATTATTGGGCTGATCTCCGGCACGGTAGGTAACGGGAGTACCGATTTTCAATCCTAATGTTGCTGCAGCTTCGGCATTCATCTCACCTTGTAGCCCGAATGTCGGGACGATTGAGGCAATCAAACTTTGATCAAATCCGTAGTATTCCATTAGCTCTTTTGAGATGGTCTCATTTTTGAAATCCCAGAAAATACCTTCGGACAATCCCGATATGGTTGTGCAACTATTGCCTGTTAACTTCATGGCGATGTAGTCTCCCGGCAGCATTATTTTGTCTATTTTTTCAAAAACTTCCGGTTCGTTTGCTTTGATCCAAGCTAATTTTGAAGCCGTAAAATTTCCCGGAGAATTTAATAGATGAGAAAGGCAGTACTCTTTCCCGAGAGTTTCAAATGCTTTTTCTCCATAAGGTACTGCACGACTGTCGCACCAAATGATTGCCGGACGCAATACTTTTTGATTCTTGTCTACGACGACAAGACCGTGCATTTGATATGAAATGCCGATTGCTTTTATATCGGAAGCATCGATATTAGATTGTTTGAGTACCGACTCTGTAGCTAACTTCAGGTTCTCCCACCACTGTTCGGGATTTTGTTCTGCCCAACCTGATTTTACCGCGATAATTTCCATTTCCTGTTTCGGAAAAAAATCCGAAGCTACGCATAATCCGCTTTGAGCATCCACTAATGATGCTTTTACAGAAGAGCTTCCTATGTCATATCCTAATAAATACATTGGCTTTATGATGATTTAAAGTTGATAATTTTAATATTGTCCGTATAGTTTGTTATATGTTTTTTTATCGAATCGATAATATCTGGCAGCCCTGTGTGCGACATTTGTTTGCTTTTCTTCTAATGCTATGACATAGGGCATTGCAGTTATTTTTTTATGAAAATTCCTTACATCCATTTCCTTATCGTAGATCACTTCATATAGGCGACGTAATTCTAAAGCTGTGAATTTGGCCGGTAATAATTCGAATAAAATAGCCGGATATAGTTTAGATGTACGTCTTATTTCTCGTATAGCTTCTTCAATAATATTTTTATGGTCGAAAGCAAGGCGCGGTAATTCTTGAACGGGACACCAAGTGACTTTATGATTTTGAAAATTCATGTTCATTTTGTTCGTGATGCGAATGACCGACATATAGCCGATTGTCACGATACGTCCCATTTTTACTTGAGTCGTTTCTTCCAGCCAAGATAAATCATCCGGATTACTGGTTCGATCGGGAGCACCGAAAGTTTTAAATTGTTTTAGATACGGATCGTTCATTCCGGTAATTTCTAAAAGAACTTTATGTGCAGCTTCATCCAAATCTTCATCATCAAATATCGGACGTCCCGGTAATTTCATACCGCTTCCTTTTTTGTTATTGGGAGTTTCACTTTGTTCCGTAAGTAAGACTTTTAACGATTCTCCGTTAAATCCGATAAGGACACAATCTACAGAAACGTGTGGGTTATAAGCGTGTGTTTTCATAGCGAATAACTTACCTTTTTTCGAAATTCGTATGTCAAATATAGAAGATATATTTTTTAAATAAAAGCCTAATCGCCTTTTATTTAGCAGTTTTATTTTGTATGTCGGATATTCTATTTGTATTGTGTACAATAAGATCCTTTCTTTGTGTCGTCTTTACAGTATCTAAGAAACATTTTTCTTATCTGATTTAGTACAATAACTATAAATGTTAAATAACTATAATCTTATTATCTAAAAAGGATAGACACCTAATTTTACAAAAACAGCCGGCACTTCTATCGGGTGTCGGCCGTTTTATCCAAAACATAACATGTTTATTTTTTTCGGATGTCAACGATAGGTACAGTTTTTTCAAATCCATCCTTTGTTGGGTACTTATATACTCCTATTTGTTTTACACATTTTCCGGAAGGAATTTTAATAATTTGGTCGTCATAATAAGATTTTCCGTTTTCGTGTAAAAATAAAACGACTAAACCTGTGTGTAATGATGTTGAATATTTTTCTTCTATCTCATTTGCTAAAGCGTCACCCGAATCCAATACTTGGAAAACTTCAAAAGAGTTTTCGCTGATACATTCTCCTTCATTTTCAAATAGATTCATATCATTATGGGAAAAATTACTGGCAAAGACTAAGGAGATAAAAATCATTAAGACTGCCCCGGTAACTATTCCGGCGGTAAATATTAATATGTTCTTCATAATTTAACTTTTATAAATCTTCTCCGGTTGCACTATTGCATAAATTTTCATAGAATATTATGATGCGATATTTTCCATATTTTTCGTCTATCATAAACCAAACTGTTTTTTTTTGATAGTTTTTCTGTCATATATTCAAGAGAAAGCTCAAGAATATCCGATTGCATTTCTTCTGTCGGATTTGCTAATTGTTCTTCTGAATATTTAGATAATAGGAGAGTTCTTATCTCTTTTTTAGTAGTTATAGAATCTATAGTTGTCGGTTTTTGATAAAAAACGGCTTGATAACGCTTGTTATTGACATTCATTTCATAATTGATGTCTTCTTCGTCAGGTATAGAATAATCTTGGAATGATACATATTTTTTAGTATATATTTATTCATAATTCTATTATTTGTTCAAATCGGTTTTCTTCGTATTATTGATTATCTTTGTATGTTTAATATAAAATAAATAAAGATGAAAAAAGTAATAGCGACAAAGGCAGCCCCTGCTGCAATAGGTCCGTATAGTCAGGCGATAGAAGTTGGAAATATGCTTTTTGCTTCCGGACAAATACCTATTAATCCGGCTACTTCGGAAATTGTAGAAGGAGGGATTAAAGAACAAACGACACAAGTTTTTTCTAATATTAAAGCCGTATTGGAAGAAGCTGGTTATGCGTTTGATAATATTGTAAAGACAACGGTTTTTCTTGCCGATATGTCTCTTTTTGCTGATATGAATGCTGTATATGCAACCCAATTCTCTGGCGCTTTTCCGGCTCGTTCTGCAGTGGCTGTTAAAGAATTGCCTAAAAGAGCATTAGTAGAGATAGAGGTAATTGCGATAAAATAATTTATTTTATGGACATAAAAATGTCTCACATCTTTGTTGTGAGACATTTTTGTTTTAAAAAACTTAGCAAGTCTGCTACAATAAATGTACTACCTCCGACAAAAATCAAGTCACTCGGATCACTGTCGTTAATAGCTTTCTTATAGGCTTCTTTTACTGTGGGGAAGTGTGTGCCTATTAAACCATGAGCCAAACCTTTCTGCATCATTTCTTGAGAGGGAAGTGCTCGAGGTATCGATGCTTGTGTAAAATAATAGATGGCGTCTTGAGGCAATATGGATAGAACTCCATTTATATCTTTATCATTTACCATTCCGATTACAATACGGAGAGTCCTGTATTTTTCTGAATTTAGCTGACGCACGATATATTGTATTCCTCCGATGTTATGTCCGGTATCGCAGATTACTTTAGGAATATCATTTATACGTTGCCACCGGCCTTGCAATCCTGTAAGTTTAGTGACATTCCTGAATCCTTGATATACGGCTTTATCGGGAATTTCATAATTCATTTGCTGTAATAGTTCTATTGCCGCAAGAACTGTTGCTGCATTTTTTTCTTGACAAAAACCACCAAGTTCGCCTGTAAGATTTGGATATTTGTTACTCTCGAAAATCCATTTTCCAGAATCTTCCAGTCTTGAATGAATAATAGGTTTAATATCTTCAGCAAAATAAATAGGAGAGTTTTCACATCGAGCTTTATCTATAAATACTTGTTTTATTTCTCCTTCGGCTTCTCCTATTAGGACCGGAATATTAGGTTTGATGATTCCGGCTTTTTCTTTGGCGATTTCAGGTAAAGTATTTCCTAAAAATTGTACATGGTCGAAACTTATATTTGTAATAATACTGAGGTCTGGGGTGATAATATTTGTACTGTCTAATCGGCCTCCTAGCCCTACCTCAATGACTGCGACATCGACTTTACATGCAGCGAAATAATCGAAAGCCATCATCATCGTTAACTCGAAAAAGGAGGGATGTATATTACGCGTCGGTTCAATATATCTTTGAGTAAAATCCATAACAGCTTCTTTGCTGATTACTTCCCCGTTTACTCTAATCCGTTCCCGGAAATCGACGAGGTGAGGTGAGGTGTAAAGCCCTACTTTATATCCGCTTTGTTGCAAAATTGCAGCTAATAAGTGAGATGTAGATCCTTTTCCGTTTGTTCCGGCGATATGTATAGTGTGGTATTTGCGGTGAGGATGATCAAAAAATACATCTAAAGCCTCACTATTTCCTAATCCCGGCTTATAGGCACTTGAACCTACTTGTTGAAAAACCGGTAATTGATTATATAAATAATGTAACGTTTCTTCGTATGTCATATTTAAAAAACTTCTTGTAGATCAATATACAAGGAATCCGGTGACTCCTGCTAATACAATAATCCATATAGGATGAAGCTTGGTATAATGTACCAGACAAAAAGCTCCGATACAAATTAAAATGCTGAGAGTATAGTCGGGAAAATTTTCTTTATTCATGAGAATTAAAGCTGCCGAAGCTATCAATCCGACGACGATTGGCCGTAATCCTGCAAAAATGCTTTTTATATAAACATTATTTTGATGTTTTAATAAGAATTTGCCGATTAGTAGCACTAATATGAACGATGGTAAACAAACGGCAACTGTCGCTAATATAGAGCCTAAGATACTGCCTCCGGTTGCTACATATCCGATATAGGTGGCACTGTTGATACCTATAGGACCGGGAGTCATTTGAGAGATGGCTACTATATCGGTGAATTCTTTAGAAGTGAGCCATGGAGACGATTCACCATAATGAATTACTTCGACAGCTTCGTGTTGTATTAAAGAAAGCATGGCATATCCGCCACCGAATCCGAAAAGTCCGATTTTCAGATAAGCCCATAACAAATTAAGATATACCATCTCTTTTATCTCCTTTATCCTTAAAATGACATTTTATATATCTGTAATAGAAAATACCTCCTATACCTCCGGCGAGAACAAAATAGATCGGAGATAATCCTGTACCCCATATTAGTAATGCTACTGAGGCAGGAATCCAGATGTTGTATTTATTAATCTTTGCCGATTTACCAGTGGTGAGAACCGGAGCTATGATCAATGCTACTACCGCAGGTCGTATTCCTTTAAAAATACGTTCTATTACCGGATTATTATAAGATTTAGCAAAAAATATAGCAATAAGCAAAATGAGAATAAAAGATGGGAGTACGGTTCCTAATGTTGCGGCGATGCTTCCTCGAACCCCTTTCAGTTTATTCCCGGTTAAAATAGAAATATTGACAGCCAAAATTCCCGGTAAAGATTGAGATATGGCTAATGCGTCCAGAAATTCGTTCTTATTCAGCCACTTATGCTTATCGACTACCTCTTTTTCGATTATGGAGATCATTGCCCATCCACCACCAAAGGTAAATGCCCCTATTTTAAAGAATGTATAGAATAATTTCCAGTACATATTTGCCGGTAAATTTGTTGGCAAAGGTAGAACAAAAACAGAAGTAAGGCAAGTAATAAAGGAAATAAGAGCTTGCCTGAATTTTATATAGGTCAAATTTGATTGTTTCTTTCGAGGATATTTTGTCGTTTTTACTGGAGTATGATAGCTGGTTATCTGATGAGCGAAAACGTGAAAATAGATCGGAAGAGAACGCAAAAATGATTTGATAGTATTTTTTATTGGAAAATTTAAACAGGCTCTAAGCTTTTCTTTATTATTTATATTTTTCCAGAATTTCCTTTAATGCCTGTGTTTGCATAACTCCGGATTGTCTCCATATGGGTTTCCCTTCTTTGAAAATAATAAGAGTAGGTACGGACTGTATACCGTAATGTATAGCCAGAGCCCTGTTTTTGTCGATGTCTATTTTCAAAATCGTAAATTGATCACCTACCGATTTTTTCAGTTCTTCCAAAATGGGTTTCATCATTTTACAAGGTCCGCACCATTCAGCAAAAAAATCGACTAATACGGGATTTTCAGAGTTGATAATTTCGTTAAAACTGCTCATAATATCTTTGTTTTTTTATTTACAACAAATATACTACAAAAAAGATGTTTTTCTCTGTTTTTCTATTCTCACTTTAAATGTTGCTTTGTAATTTGTTATCTTGAATATTGTGTCCAAATATGAAAAAATATGTTCAAAATTTTGTGTATTTATAGAAATAAACTACCTTTGCATCGCTTTTGAAGGACAAAGGCATTGGAGAGGTGGCAGAGTGGTCGATCGCGGCGGTCTTGAAAACCGTTGTACTGCAAGGTACCGGGGGTTCGAATCCCTCTCTCTCCGCTGAATTAATCGGACAACAAGCAGATAATTCCCACAAATTATTGAATTTGTGGGAGTTTTTTTATCCCCTTGTGTCTGCCTTAAAGTACATCTTTTTACCTTTAAAAGACAAAGTTCATAATATCCACAAACTGTGATAAGTTTTCTGAAAATATTCGACATGCATTGACTCCACTTCTCGCATTTTTAGAGCAGGGTGTTGCCATGTATAGAGGTATTTATTGAATTTGCGCGTTGATTTCGTTTCTGAATTTTATAGGATTAGCAATAAAGTTAAATTTATTTGTCACCCCACCCGTAGTTACGATAATAGAACCAAAACCTAAAATACGTCCCATAATACTTTGATTAATACGTAGTCCCTCACATTTACTTAAAATCAATTCGAGAGCGTCCCGGCTTAAAATACCTGATTTTAGAATTACCTTTTTATTTGTGACAACATATTCAGCTCCCACCTTTAAAAGAATTCTTTTTGTCAAATGAAACAGTCCTAACAATAACAAAAGTAAGCCGATATAATAAATGATACCTGTCTGTGCACATGAAAAGAAAACTCCCAGTAATAATAGTATTATCGGATATACGAATATATACCAGTGAATATTTGCTTTATATTTTATTTCTTCACCAGCTTGTAGGTTGTTTTGAATATAGCTCATAGTCTTTGTAAATTAATTACATGGTTTTATTATCAGAGGACAAATGTACGTATTAATTTGAGCGATATAAAATAAATTTTATATTTTTTTTAGACTAAAACTTAAATTCTGAAGTAAAATCATTTTCTCAGTTTTTCTTATTGTAAATCTTCCTTTTAGGCAGTCTCTTACACCGTCGGAATATGGATATTTTTAATCACAGACTTTTTTATTATCTGGTTCATTATTATAGTTATTTTATTAATACCCTTCTTTGTTTATACCAACGTCTTATTGCTCGTTTGAAGAGATATTTTACTACAATTCTGTGAAATATCCAGATAATATAGAAATATATTTTCCCTAATAAATTATTGTATTTGACTATTGTTGTCAAACTTACGCTTTGTCGTTTGTTATAATTTTTTGAACAATATATAGATATATAGAAGGTTAGGTGTTTGTCTTCTGTTCCCAAAATAATTTCTTCATTATTTTCTTCAATTATTAGATCTATAAAAGTTTTGTTTGTTTTAAGTCCTAACGGTTTAACTATTAAATCTCTTACTTTTAGCAGCCATAATCCCCATTTGGGATATTCGATAAACATTAGTTTAAATAAGTCGTTGACTTGTATTGAGGACTCGCTGCTGATTGTTTTTTGAAAGCTATCGGTATAATCTGCAGGGAGATATTTTGTTATCAGTTGCATCATATATAAATTTTAGTTTTTTGTTAGGTTTACGGAAATTGTATAATATTGAAGGTAAATATAATAGCAAATTTTTTGTGATTATATTTTATGCGAGTTTTTTATTATATTTCTCTTTTAGGAAAGGGAGTAGAAAATAAAGTCAGACTTTAAAAAGGAATTAATGCTGTAAAATAATTGAAATTTCTTTTTAATCTTTTTTTAACTCCATATTAATATATCTCATCTCATTTTTTTAACATGCGTGTCATACCTTGCAATCTGAAAATCGGTATCCGGAAAAACGGATATGGAAAAAGTTTTTATTTATGAAAATACACACATGTATATTATGCGTATTATTTGTTTGTAGTCACTTGTTTTCTCAAGAGGTTGTCAATCGCGGAGCTGATGAAAAAAGTTTGTCTCGTTCGGAGTATTTCTCATGGATTAACAATACGAATGAAGGCCCTTCGGAAAAACAGACTCTTATAAATATGGATTTCTTTGAATGGCTTCGGAACGAATACGGGATGGAGCTGGACATTTATGCTTTCGATGCAGGTTTGATCGATGGAAAAAATTTTTACGGAGATATGGAGTCGATACGTTTCAAACAGAAATTTCCTGACGGATTAGATACCGTATATAGAAAAGCTCAGAAAAATGGTATGCGCTTGGGAATGTGGGGAGGGCCGGACGGTTTTGGGAATACATTGAAGAGTGCTCAGCGGAGAAAAGATATGTTGGTATCTCTATGCCGTGATTATCATTGGGCTTTGTTTAAATTTGATGCAGTTTGCGGACCTTTGAGAGAAGATAAGGAAAGTATGTTTATAGAAATGATGAAGCAGTGCAGAGAATATTCTCCTGATTTGATTTTGCTGAATCATCGTTTGGGACTCAAAAAAGCCGAAGAGTATGCAACTACATTTTTGTGGGAGGGAAGAGAAAGTTATATCGATGTTAATTCGAGCAATACCGTAGCGGCTACTCACAATCGAGTAGGAGCTATGAGTCGGGGACATGCTCCGGATTTGAGGAGACTTACCGAAGATCATGGTGTGTGTTTGTCTTCTTGTTTGGACTATTGGGAAGATGAGTTAGTGTTACAAGCTTTCAACAGAGCGCTGATTCTGTCTCCTCAGATTTATGGAAATCCGTGGTTGTTATCCGATGAAGAATATCCTAAGTTGGCAAGAATCTTTAACCTGCATAAGAGATTCGCTGAATGTTTGGTTAGTGGAATGAAATTACCGGAAAGTTATGGAGAATATGCCGTATCGCGAGGTAATGATTCAGTGAGAGTAGTTACTTTAAGAAATTTGAGTTGGTTGCCTCGAACGATTACTGTCAGATTAGATGAAGAGATCGGATTGAAAAAAGGAAAGAGGGTAGTATGTAGGATGTACCATCCTGTGGAGCGAATATCGGGTATATATTCGTATGGTCAGTCTGTCGAAGTGATGGTTTTACCGTTCCGTTCTTTACTTTTATCTGTTTCATCGGATAAGTGTATAGAAGAAATCGGAGTAGAGGGTGTTGATTTTGAGATTATAAAAGATGTTCCGGGGAAGCCTGTAGAGATGAGATTATTGGGATTCCCGGGAACAGAGGCGAATATCCGTTTAACGGGTGTTTCCGATATAGAGAAAGTCGAGATTTCGGGAAAGGATGTGACAAAATCTGTGACTCGGAAAAATGGTGTTAAGATTTCGTTTCCCGGTGAGAAATATACCGAATTTTATCATAGAAAACTTGTAGAACTATTTCCCAGTTCTATTCCTCGGGATGCTGCTGCTTTATATGAAGCAACGGTTTTTGCGGCAGATAATAATGCTTTGGAAGTGCGATCTTTGTATCGGTCTGGTAATACGAAAATTGCGCAAGTAAAGGCTGCACGTGAAGCCTTTTTTACTCAACCTGCATTTATCAATCGTGGTGTTTGGGATAAAAATTTGTTCGATGGACGTATGAATACGCTTTTCGGGGTATCTAAAATTAAAGGAGGCCGTCGGATAAAGGGCGGTTGCTTTCGATTAGATCTTGGACATTCATTGTTTGTGGATAGTATCCGTATAAAAGTGAATAATGAATATATGTTGCAACCATTGATGATGGCAGAGGGTAATTTTGCCAGAATCTCTTCCGATTTGAAAACATGGGAATCTATTTTATTTTTGGCAGATACGACGATGAATCTGAAGATCGGAAAAGAAATGCGTTATCTGAAATTGAATCCGTTTCCTGAAGCTATTGCCGAAGTCGAAGTATATGCAGGTGGGAAAAAACTGAATTCGGAAAATTTCAGGGCCAGTAATCTGTTTGCTGATGCCGTGAAATGTGCAGGGGCATGGAATGGTAATTTTAGTTTGCGACAAGTGCCTAAGGGCAGCTATCTTTGTGTTGCGATCAATGGCAGACATGGGATCGAAGGAGCGTATGCAACTTTAAAAGTTGATAGCCGATATATAGGTGCTGCATCAAGGGCCGTGTCTTATCCTGCCAATCCGTGGGAAAATGCAACAGTCTTGTCTGATTCTAATTATACTTATTTTTTCCCTTTAGATAAAAGTATGGAAGGAAAGCAGATAGAGGTTTTTGTGTTGGGTTATGAATCTGATAAATTGAATTTGAAACCGGAAGTTTGGATAACGGCCTATCCTATACCTTATGAAGAAAAGCTAATGAAAGTCTATCGTCGATAATAATGAAAAAAAATAAGTTTCATGAAAAATTTCAGTTTTGTATTGTTTGTACTTTTTTTATTGTGCCCTGTCTGTGTGACCTTAGGAAAAACTCTTCCGGATCAGTTTAATAATAAAGATGTTCGGGGATGGATTATTTTATCAGATGATATGAATGCTGCTGTCCGAACGATAAAAGCGGCGAAAGAGTATGACATAAATCAGCTTCAGTTATCTCATGAGATTATCCATGATTTGAGGGAAATAAAGACTGAAAAAGTGTGCGCGCAAGTCAATGAGCTTGTAAATATGGCTCATTCGGAGGGGATAAACGAGGTTTTGCTATGGGATCATAGTTTGTATGATATAGATTATTATCCTGAACGTTTCAGAACCGGTCCTGGGGGAACGATAGACTTGGATAATCTTGAATTTTGGGAATGGTTGAAAGACGATTATCGTCAGATGCTCGATCGGGTTTCAGAGGCAGACGGGCTTGTCCTGACTTTTATTGAAACCGGAGCTTATGCGGAGAGGCAGTTCTCTAAGAAAATGAAATCTTCGGAAGAGAAGTTGGCAGCAGTGGTGAATGCTATTTCAGATGTACTTATCGGTGAAAGAAAAAAGAAATTGTATATCCGTACGTTTGCTTACTCTGAAGAGGAATATAAAGGCACGACGGGTTGTATCGAGTATCTGAAATATGATGAGGTGATTTTGATGATGAAAGAGACCCCTCATGATTTTTTTCTGACTCATCCGGATAATTATTATATACAGAAGATGGATCGTCCTGTCATTGTAGAATTTGATTTAGGCAATGAATACAGCGGACAGGGAGTGGTGGCGAATACTTGGCCTGAACATGTAATGAAAAGATGGAATAGCTATATACATTGTCCTAATGTAACCGGATATGTAGCTCGTACCGATCGATATGGGAATACGAGTATTGTAAACACTGCTAATGCTATCCAATTGTACGCCTTGAAACGAATGACGGAAGATCCGAAAATTTCTGTAGATCGGGTATATAACGAATTTATAGAGTCGGAATATGGCAACACAGCTTTATTGCCGATAAAAAAAGCTTTTCAGAAAGCATTCGATATAGTGACGTCTGTTTTCTATACATTAGGCACAAATCTTACAGATCACTCTTCGTTGAACTATGAAAATAATAAATGGGGCTATAGTCGGCATGTGTCGGGTCGATGGATAGATCCTCCGGTCGTTCGGGTAGAACATGATGTAAATAGAACCTTCCATTATTGGAAAGATATTGTAAATCACATAGCTCCGGTACAATTCAAGTCATGGTTTTCTCCGTCATTTGTTGAAGTAAAAGAAGTTTTTGATAGACGATGGATGGATGTCGGTGAGAAGATGGACAGTTTATATTACCGATATATAGTAACGGAAAAGCGATATGGAGTCAGGCTTGCTGCCGAAGCATTGTCAGAAATAGAAAAAACGAAACCTGTATTAGATTCTGTTGCATATAACGAATTGCAACAGCTTTTTTATCGTACCTATCTTACCGCTTCTTTGCATGAAGCTGTGTGTACGGCGTATTATGGAATAAGAATATATACGGAAGATAAAAAGTCATATCCTAAAATGTTGAAAGAGGATATTCTTTCAGCATTGGAAAGAATAACGTTGACAGTTAATGAAATGGAGCAGATGAGAGGATCATATCCAATCGGTCAATATAATTGGCTGAACGATGCCCAGACGGCATTATGGTATAGAGATAAGATAAAGAGAATGCTATATGAATGACTATTTTTAATTCTATAATTCATAATTAATAAGAAATCATTGTGTTATAATATCCGAAAGTGTTTTAAATATATGTATTTTTTTATTATCTTTCGTTAGCGTTTATTGAAGAATAAATACGATGAATTTATGGGAGAAGAGAAATTATTTTTCGTTTATGTAAAAGCACTTTTGCTATCCGTTATGTTTTTTATGTCATTACAGATAATGGCCGTATCGTTATGTGTTTCGAAAGATACTGTTGCAGAGATGAATAAGAAACAACCGGTTTATTTTGTGAATGATACTTATGTCGATTCTGAAGATTTTGAGGATATGCAGATTCTTGAAGACATTGTTTCTATCGATGTGATTAAGGATGCAGATAAAAATCCTCAGTTGAAAAAGCTGTTTGATAAATACGGGAAGAATGCAGGGCTAATCTTTGTTCGACTGAGACCTGGGATAGATATTAAAGGCGTCATCGGACCGGATGGGAAAAGATTGGAAAGTGAGCGATTACCTGAATTTCCCGGAGGTAAGACGGCTATGTTTAATTTTATTGAGAAGAACAAGAAATTTCCGTTTGCTTTATTAGATAAAGGAATAGAGAGCGGGTTTACACAAGTAACGTTTGTTGTAAAGTCTGATGGTACGTTATCGGATATAAAAGTGACAAAAAGTACAGCACCAGAATTAGCTAAAGAAGCTATACGAGTGGTAAGTAAAATGCCGAAGTGGATTCCGGGAAAGAAAGGAGGAATACCGTCTGATTATACTCGTACGGTCAATATCGATTTTAGGGGGATAATAATTCGGTAATTTAAGAATTTGTTCCCGGATGATTTCGAAAAACAGGGGAATGGAGTTATAAAAAAGCAGGGATTTTCCCTGCTTTTTCTCAATTTATATTGGAATTAAGTTTGTGCCATTCGTTGATAGGAGGAATTATACCCATCGCGATAACTTCATCCCGTAGTTTACACAAGTGTTCGTAACTGCTTTCAAGTTCTTTTTCTTCAGTGGCATTGCCTTTTACTTCTTTATAAGATATGCCGTCTTTTGTAATAGCAGTCTCCATTGCCATCATGATATGGTTAAATTTGCCAGAATGTACATATACTCCGGCCGGCCAGCGGAATGGAGCACCACCCATGGCAGCAGCAATCATCTCAATGGATAAATAAGCCGGACTCTGGAACGAAGAACGTCCTCTTAAATCGATAATATGTTTACCGCCTTGTATAACCTTTTGTTTTATTTCTTTCCATTCAGCTTCTGGCAATTGTTCACTTCCTATTAAAGAAGAAAGAGCACTGCCTTTTATTGTAGTTGTTGAAGCGAATACAGCCATTTGTTCTCCGTGACCGCCATAAGTCCGACAATTTTTTATTTCGGAAGCCGGAATCTTAAAATATTTTACCAATTCATTTTGTAAACGGGTACTGTCAAGAGCTGCTAAAGTCGAAACTTGAGAAGGTTTTAATCCTGAATAAAGTAAAGTTATCAGACCTGTAATGTCTGCAGGGTTAAATACGACAACGACATGTTTTACATTCGGACAATAGTTGCGCAGATCTTTTCCGAATTGGGCTGCTATTTCTGCATTACCTTTTAGTAGATCTTCACGGGTCATTCCGGCTTTACGGGCAGCGCCTCCGGAAGAAACGACATAGTCAGCTCCCGTAAGAGCATCTTTTATATTGCTGGTAAAAGTGATATTTGCTCCTTCAAAACCGCATTGAAGCATTTCTTCGGCAACACCTTCGAGAGCCGGCGCATAAGGATCATAAAGACAAATGTTTGGGGTTAGTTTCATCATTAATGCCGTTTGAGCCATGTTTGAGCCGATCATTCCGGCAGCTCCTACGATTGTCAGTTTTTTGTCTGTTAGGTAATTCATAACCTTGAATATTTTATGTTAGAAATAAATACGTAATTATATTAACAAAGATATGTAATAATTGGTTTCTGAAAAATGTCCGTTTATTCAAATTTTAATATTATAACCGATAGTTATGAGAAATACCTTGAAAGGTCCGATATATAAAAGAGAATAATATAATTAGAAATTTATTTGATGATCTTATTGTATAACTCTTCGTTTTTATCTATGCAAGCTACTGCTTGAATTTTTGCCTGTTTGTTTTGTACAGTAATGGGATTTTTAGATACATAGTTTCTCATCCGGCAGCCAAACATAGATATTGTTAACCGTTTATCCCCTTTTACAAGTAAATAATCATAAGATTGTCCGATTGCGGTGAGAGCTCCGTTTATTCCCGAAAAAGCTTCTACATTCGATATTGCCGTGTGCCCTTGTCCTTCAATGACAATGGGATGTATCTCTTCTATCGATTTTCCGGCATTAGCGATAATCGAGCCTTGAGCGATTTGCCAGTTTCGGTTTTTTGTGCCCGATCCGTTCTTGTAGATACCTATTGTGACGCAGTCGAGATTGAAATTTGTTAACTGTCCGTATGATTCAGCTCCTAAATATATCCCACCGTATGTCCCGAATGTGAATACATCCATCAACTGTGCATTATCTGTATGGTCTATATAAAAAGCATAGGTTTGATTTGCAATTACGGTATCGATAATTTCCCGTTTGAATGAACGGCCGAATTCCCTCATATTTGCCGGATTTACATGACAGTGTAAAATTCGGGGGATGTCATAACAATAATCGATTCGGATAAATTGTCCGCTTAATGGATAACCGTAGCAATGTTCGATAAGCACCAGTTCGCTTGTATTTTTTCGGGTTGCAGTAAAGTCCATGGCAGTATATTCTCCGTAAAATGTGAGACAAGACAGAGTAACACCGTGAGCTCTTTGATCGGAACACATTTGGATAGTTGGTTTATATTTTATGATTTCATCGGCTTTTGTGTGAGTTTGTTCCGGATACCAGAATTGGATACCTCGTATTTGAGTTGCCGATTGTACGGAAATGAAAGGGTTGTCTTTATCGGTAATGCTGAATACCGAACCTACGGGATGATTTTTTGAGGGATGCTTAGTTCCTCTTCCCGTAGGGCCGTGCACTCCGATCAGAGAAACATTCTTTTTCAAAATTATTCCTCCGTTTACGGGATAGGGGATCTCCGATGGATCGACAAATAAGGCCGTTCCCGATTGAGCCGCCCAATCTATTGCTTTTTGGAGATTTTGTTTGTTTACTTCCGGTGTATTGGTTGGCAATACGTTGAAATCCCGGATACTTTTGTAATTGTTCGCTTGTGCCGTTATAGCGCAAAGAACACAGAAAAAAAATAATTTAAGTGTTTTCATTATGTGTGTGTTTAGAATAGTGATAATGCAAAAATAGGAATCATTTGACATAAAACAAACATAATGTATTTGTTTTTAATGTATTTGAGAATGTGAAAATATTATTAGGTCTTATTTTCAATAGTATTGGATAAAATAAAAAAGGGGCTGTCCAAAAAGTCGGATAGCCCCTTTTGCTATTGTTTATTT
>NZ_CEVCIF010000055.1:0-21179 GCF_982245605.1 Coprobacter fastidiosus
GAAAAAACGATCGTTTTCTTAGACGATTTCGAATTTTTGTGTCAAAATAAAAGATTGATAAAATGTTTTTTTATGCATTTATTATGCAAATATGTGTGCAAAAATAAGCAATTTATTTATTTTGTGATACAAAAAGTCGATTTTTTTATCATTATGAATAAAAAAGTGAGTCTTTTAGTAGAAATATGGTAAACCGATAGACCTATTTTTTATCGGAAAATTTAAACAGTCTCTTGACTTTTTTTGAGAAAAGAAATTTAAATAAATAGATCCGAACAAATGAAAATAATTATTGGATTATTCTCATTTGTTCGGATCTGATCACTTTACGTATCTCTTTCCCTTTAAAGAGGAAAACTGGAGACGATAAAAAGTTATTATCTCGTCAGGAATATTGCCAAAGATGAGTTTAGCTATATTTTAAACGTAAGCTGTTCAGAACAACCGAAACCGAACTGAATGCCATTGCCGCACTTGCCCACATAGGATTTAATAATAATCCGTTTATCGGGAATAATATTCCTGCGGCAATAGGAATACCTATGACATTATAGATAAATGCCCAGAACAGATTTTGGTGAATAAGTCGGACTGTTCTTTGAGAAAGTTTGATTGCTTGGGGTAACAATAAAAGATCTGAGGTCATCAGCGTTACCATAGCTACATCCATTGCAATATCTGTACCTTTTCCCATAGCAATACTTACATCTGCCCGGGCCAGAGCTTGAGAATCATTAATGCCATCTCCTACCATTGCAACGATTTTCCCTTTTTGCTGCAGATTCTGTATATATGTTTCTTTATCAGTAGGCATGACTTCGGCCTGTATATGCTTGATACCCAATGTTTCGCCTATCATTTGTGCGGTTTTGTTGCCGTCGCCCGTGAGCATATGCACTTCTATACCTCTTTTTTCAAGGGTTTGTACTGCCTGAGCCGATGTCGGTTTTAGCGGGTCGGTGATAGCAAAAATAGCCATGAGGGAAGATTCTTTTCCGTAATATATAATACTTTTATTTTCCTTAGACCACATTTCTGTTTTTTGTAATGCTTTTTCCGGTAATTGTATTTGTTGTGTTTGAGCGAAGGATAAACTTCCTACCCAGTATTTACTGTCTTCGAAAACAACTTCGATCCCTTTTCCGGTAATACTTTCGAATGAGTTGATTTCTTCCGGTGCGACACCCTTCCCTTTCAGATATTCGGTAATTGCGATTGCAAGAGGATGTTCCGATTTTTGTTCTGCAGCAAGTAATACCGATTGGGAGGTTTGATCAGAATCTGTAATCCAGAGAACATCACTTACCGAAGGGTGTCCTTCGGTTAATGTTCCGGTTTTATCTAATACGACGCAATTTACTTTACATAAGTTTTCAAGAGCAAAAGCATCTTTGATCAGTATATGCCGTTCTGCTCCTTTACCTATCCCGACCATAAGTGCGGTCGGGGTTGCCAATCCTAAAGCACATGGACATGCAATGACAAGTACCGATACGGCTGATAACAAGGCATAAGAAAAATAATGGTTACCCCCGATGATTATCCATACAATAAATGTTATTATAGAAATGCTGATGACGATAGGGACAAAAATACTGCTAATGCGATCTACTACTTTTTGAACGGGAGCTTTGCTGCCTTGAGCTTCTTGTACCATACGTACAATTTGAGCGAGTACGGTAGAGCTTCCTACTTGGGTTGCGTTCAAGATAAATGATCCCCGCTGATTTATTGTCCCTGCCAATACCCGGTCTCCCGATTGTTTTTTTACCGGAATAGCTTCACCGCTGATCATACTTTCGTCAACATAGGAATTTCCTTCGATTACAATACCGTCTACCGGAATTTTTTCTCCCGGACGTACACTGATCTTGTCGTTTGGTTGCAATTGTCCGATCGGTACTTCTATTTCTTCGGTTTCAATAATTTTTCGTGCAGTTTTCGGTTGTAGTCCCATAAGTCCTTTTATGGCAGAAGTCGTGCTGTTTTTAGCTCGCTCTTCCATTAGCTTTCCTAAAAGAACAAATGCAATGATCATCCCGGCGGCTTCGTAATATACATGAGCCTCCATACCTTGGTCAGTCCAGAATTGAGGGTATATAGTGTTAAACAGGCTGAATAAAAATGCAATCGATGTACTTAATGCTACTAAAGTGTCCATATTGGCGGTGTGCTGTTTTGTCTGTTTCCACGCATGGATATAAAAGCTTTGTCCGGAGTAGAGCAGAATAGGCAAAGTAAGTACCATCATAATCCATTCGTTTCCGGGTATATGCATAAAAATCATAGATAGGAGCATGATCGGAATAGACAAAATCCATGCAACGATTACTTTTCTTTTTAAGAGAGCGTAATGGCTTTTTTGTGCTTCTTCTTGTATATCTTCTTGATTTTCTTCATCTATAACAAGATCATATCCGATAGATTGAACTTCTGCTTTGATTTGTGGCAACGTGATCTGTTCGGGATCATATTCTATGGTAATTGTATTTGCTGCAAAGTTGACAGAAGCGGAAGTGACTCCTGATAATGAATTTACTTTGTTTTCTACGTTGTTGGCACATACGGCACAACTCATTTCCAGAACCGGCAAAGTACATTTTTTCATCATATCGATAGCTCTCTAAGATTTCTTTTAAACGGACCTTAAAGGTATAACAAAATATTTGGAATGAAGTTTTTTCTTTTTGTTTTATGCAGGATTTCTTCAAAGATTGTTTTTGTAACCGGGAAACTTTTTTTAAGTTTGTCCGTAAAAATAAGTGCGTGAAAAGAATTGTTTATTTCCTGATTTTTATTTTAGCGATATCTGCTTTTTCCTGTGGGAAATCAAAAGAAAAGGTAATTACGATAGAGAAAGATTTGAAAATTATTCCATTCGGGCGTTTTTCCCGGGCATTCAACGATATGAATGACCGGCATCTCGAAGCCGCTCGTCGTTTGGGAATCTCTCCGGCATCGTCCAGGGAAGAGGCTTTGTCAGGAAATACGCATTTATGCGAGATAACAGATTGTGAATATTATAAAGTAGATTCTCTTACCCATTCTATACCCTACCTTGTGCCGAAGGCGAAAGAATTGTTGGAAACTATCGGAAAAAACTTTATCGATTCTCTGGAAAGTCGGGGAGGAGGAAGCTATCAGATTTTGGTTACCAGTGTTCTCCGGGTAGATCAAGATGTTAAACGCTTACGGAAAAAGAATGGGAATGCGAGTGCCAACTCTGCTCATCGTTACGGAACCACATTCGATATTGCTTATTCTCGTTTTGTTACTACGGATGACCGTTATTTGATTCCTAAAGAACAATTGAAACATATTTTGGCAGAGGTATTGCTGAGCTTGAAAAAAAGAAATGCTTGTTATGTCAAATATGAAATTAAGCAGGGTTGTTTTCACGTAACGGTACGTTGACTTTCTTATAAAGAACAGAACTTGCTTTTACCCCGATCTATTTTATTCCCTCGATTATGAAAAAAGGTTTGATATATGCGATTGCAGCATCGGTTTTATGGGCGATCGTAAATCCGTTTATAAAACAAGGTTTGAGTTATGATTTCACTCCGATGAATTTTGCCGGATTACGTTTTACGGCAGTAGGTATAATCCTTTTTGCGTATACTTGGCATAAGGGTATGTGGAAAGAGATATTGTTGCATAAGCGTCTTTTTTTGAATTTGATTTTTGTCAATATGTTTTTAGGATACTCGGCGTTTTATTTCGGCGTTGATTTTGTAAGCGGGGCTATCTCTTCTATCGTTATGGGTATGACACCTATTATAAATGTCCTTCTTGCCCATTTGATAGCCAAGAATGATAAACTCAATATATATAAGGTCGTTAGTCTGATAGTCAGTTTCGCAGGGCTTCTTCTGATTATCGGCATGGGAAATGATGGAGAACCGCTTGATCTGAAAAGTATATGCGGAATAGTTTTGCTGTTGCTTAATATTATATTGCAAGGATATTCGGCTATCTCTGTTTCTGAAGATAAAGGAAAGGTAGACCCTGTTTTTCTGAATGCCGTTCAAATGTTTTTCGGAGGAGCTCTGATTTATGGTGTAGGTATTTGTACCGAAGGATATCATTCGTTTATCGGTAAGCCTGCGGGCTTTTATGTAAGCCTGGGTGTGCTTGTCTTCATATCTGTTTTTGCATTCAGTTTTTGGTTTATGGCTTTGCAGTCTAGAGGTGCTAAAGTTTCGGATATAAATATGTGTCGTCTTATCAATCCTATTTTAGGTGCGGTTTTGAGTTGGGTTATGCTTGCCGGAGAATATCCTACGATAACTACGGTGTCAGGAATGCTGATCATCGTTTGTTCGTTGATAATTTATTTTAAAGGAGAGATTATCGTACAGGCTTTGCGCCGGAACAAAAAATAAAAAATGCGCGAAAAAATCTTTCGCGCATTTTTATATAATTATTAAATTCTGAATTAGAATTTCCAACCTAAACGGATTGCTGGAACTGCTTTGAATGCTAAATTTAAACCTGTTCTTTTAGAATCATCTTTAAATTTATCCTTGTCAATGTCTGTTCCATCAATTTTACCTTCTAATTTGAGATTTTTGTATTTTGAAGTTTGAAGGCCTAAACTGAATTCAGCTCCGCAATACAAACCTTTGTACATATAGAAATCAAAACCAGTTAAAGCTTTTAGATTGTAAGTAAATGCTCCAGTAGGAGAAAGTCCGGCTAATGGATCTGTTTCATCAGGATCGAAACTACCTATATTATTGTTGTAATAGTTTTTAAAGGTAAGATCTGTTTCAGAGCTTCCGGTTTCTCCTTTTACAGTTGTTTTGGCTGTAGTAATTGTAAAGCCTGTTTCTCCACCGACATATACTGAAAGGCGTGGAGCTATATCGATGTGGTATTCATATCCTACTCCCAGAGTAAAGTTTCCTGTTTTTGATTTTAAATCACTGTTCCATTTAGTATCATTTCCGTCATTAAGTACCCCTTCATCAGAAAACTTATTAGAACTTACACCAAAACCTAAATTCAGACGAAGAGCATGTTTTTCGTTGAAGAAATAACGCAATTTCAAGCCGTCAATTGAAAAATTCTCATTGTCTTGATTGAACGGATTAAATTGAATTTCAGTAGTTACTGTTCCGGCTTCGGGTTTGTACTGAGCAAAAGAGTTTGCAGACGCCAATAAACATACTGCAGTTGCTAAAAGTAGCTTTTTCATACATTTTCAAGTTTTAGTTATACTTTAAAAGTTTGTTTGAGAAGATTGCATATAAATACGAAACTATTTAATGGTTGTTCGTTTTATTTTGCAATACAAATGTATGCTAAAAAATGAAAGGTATATATATGTTTACAATAATTAATTTGATATGCAGCGTTTAAATAAATATTGATAATTGATTATTGGATTTATTATCAATGTTTTATGTGGTTATTTATATATTATAATATATAATTGATAGAAATAATATGGTATTTTTATAGTTAATAAAATTGAAAATAGTAGTTGTGGAATAAAAAAAACTATATATACAAGATATGTTTTAAAATATTAATTTTTTAGTGGAAGGAAATCAATTAATTTCGGTATATACAGAAATAGCCATTATCCAAATAAGTGTTCCCAGTATTATATAAAAAATACGGGCGCCTGTCCGTTTAAATAGGCGAACGAAAATTTTTCCGTTGTTGGTATTAAAAAACCAATTCCAATTTGCGATAGCGGCACATATCGATAATGTACCTAAGCAAGCGAAGAAAATAGAGATAATATATTTACTGATAATCATTATTGAGTATTGTGAGGATTGCAATCTTGTATTTATTGTTCGGATTGACTATAAAAGGATTATTCAAGCTCTTCGCTGGTTACACTTCGACTTCCGTTTTCATTTTCGGTGATAATGATGTTGGCACAATCGCCGGGTAACAAGTCTTCTATTTTCTCAGGCCATTCGATAAAACAGAGTGCTCCGCTATAAAAGTAATCTTCATATCCGAAATCATAAGCTTCTTCGGGTTTATTGATCCGGTAGAAATCGAAATGGTAAATGAGTTCTCCGGTTGCCGAACGATATTCGTTAACAATGGCAAAAGTCGGACTGTTTATTACATCTTCGACACCGAGTTCCTCACATATAGCCTTGATAAAAGTTGTTTTTCCGGCACCCATTTTCCCTCGAAAAGCAAATACGGTGGTGTCTCCCATGCAGGAAATAAATTTTCGTGCAGCCTCTCTGATATTATCTAAATTATTAATTGTAATGGTTTGCATAGATTGTTTGTTTATTATTTTTTTGACAATGTTATAAAAGGAATCATCATTTCTTCCATTGAAATACCTCCGTGTTGGAAAGTATCTTTATAATATCCTACATAGTAGTTGTAATTGTTCGGGTAAGCTAAGAAATCCCGGTTCGTTGCAAAAATATAAGTCGAACTTACGTTCGGAGACGGAAGTCCGAACCGGTTAGGATTTTTGATTTCGTAAACCTGTTTAGAATTATAACTCATATTTTTGCCGACCTTATAGCGCAAATTCGTGTTCGTATTGCGATCTCCTACTACTTTGATCGGATTATCTACATTGATTGTTCCGTGATCGGTAGTCAATATGATTTTATAGTCGGTTTCGGCTATTCTTTTAAAAAGGTCGAGAGCCGATGAATGTTTGAACCATGATTCTGTAAGAGAGCGATATGCCGCATCTGTAGAAGCTAATTCCCGTATCATTTTCGATTCGGTACGGGCATGAGACAGCATATCTACAAAATTGAGTATGCAGACATTCAATTGATTTCGTTCTAATTGAGCAAAATTTTGAATCAACTTATCTCCGAATTGCGATTCGTTGATTTTGTTATAGGAAAAACTGTATTTTTTACGAAAACGGTCTATCTGGGTCTGAATTAACGGAGCTTCATTTAAATTCTTTCCTTCCTCCTCATCTTCATCTACCCAAAGCTCCGGAAACATTTTTGATATCTTATCCGGCATCAATCCCGAGAATATTGCGTTTCGGGCATATTGAGTCGCGGTGGGCAGAATGCTGAAATAGAGTTCTTCATTGAATGTATAATATTCGTTAAGTAGTGGTTTTATCATTCTCCACTGATCGAGCCTGAAATTATCGATCAGGATTAAAAATATTTTTTCTCCTTGGTCCAATAATGGGAATATTCTGTTTTTAAATAGTTCGTGGCTCATCAACGGATGTTCGTCTGTGGTGACCCATTTTTCATAGTTTTTTTTAATAAACTTCGTAAAAGCAGAATTAGCTTCGGTTTTTTGCATTCTCAGCAAATCACCCATATTACTGTCGGTCTCTTCGAGTTCGAGTTCCCAAAATACTAATTTTTTATATACCTCGTACCAGTCTTCCCATGAGAATGAATCGTTGATTTGGGAACTGATTTTATTAAATTCTTGCTGATACCCGGAAGTGGCTTTTTCCGAGATGATTTCTTTTTGATAGAGATTCTTTTTGATAGATAGCAGTATTTGATTCGGATTTACAGGTTTTATCAAGTAATCGGCTATCTTGTTGCCAATGGCTTGAGTCATGATATTTTCTTCTTCGTTTTTTGTAATCATGACTACCGGCACATCAGGATTCGTCTCCTTGATTCGGCTGAGAGTCTCCAATCCGCTCAATCCGGGCATATTTTCGTCCAGTATAATCAAGTCGAAATGCTCTTTCTCCGACATTTCCAAAGCATCTCGTCCGTTGGAAACCGTAATGACTTCATAACCCTTTTGTTTCAAGAAAAGGATATGAGGTTTTAATAAATCTATTTCATCGTCTGCCCAAAGTATTAGTTCGTTTCTCATACTATTTATTGGTTTTGCTCAAGAAAATGAAAATATTCATCGAAACTCCTGCCCTCGAGCAGTAACTTGAAGTTCGATTCGCTAATCATTACCGGTCTGACGGTATCGGGAAATTTCAGTCCTTTTTCACTGCCGATCATACGACGATAAAGAGTTAGTTCGTCAAAGTTATTAAATCCTTTGACAACAAGCATACTAATTTCGTTAAAGGAGATTATTTCCAGATCAAAATCCTTAATCAAAAAGTTTGAAAAATTATATTTTGCGACATCGAATAATAATAGGTTCGAAGAAATACTATCTGTCGGATATACCAAAACGAGCAGGTGTGGTGATTCTTTATCCATTGTGAACGGAGCTATCGAGTCTGTTGCCATTCCGGTAGAATCATCAGCCATATTGCTTCCTAAGCGAACTTCCCAAATATTGGATTTTCCTGTTCCGGACACTACCGATTTGCCTTGCGCAATACCTTTCAGCATGTCTGTAGCCAGAGGACTAACATCCTCGGTCGGGTATTTCTCCAGCAGTTCTTTCAGTCCGTTTTTGAATTCGTCTATCTTCTTTTCGTTTACATAGGCAAGAGCATCTACCAGCATAAATTTCGGCATTAGTTTTGATAGCGGATAAGTCTTTTTCATATACTGATATAGCTCGTGTACGTCTCCGTTTCTGTTTTCCAGATAAGCTTGGTATGTTTTATTGTATATGGAATCTTGCATAGAGTCCATTTTTCTCAAATTATCGAGGTAGTTCGGGTCTGCTAATGCTATAGCATATTTACTTTCCGGAAAATCTTTTATAATCCGGTTCTTATAACTATCTGCCATAGCTATATCACCTAATTGCATATATATCAGATAAGTATTATAATAGGCTTCAAGGCGGAAATCATTTTGGGGGAATCTGTTATCGAGGCGGTTGAACGCATCTAATGAGGCATCGAAATCTCCCAATTGATTTTTCAAAATGATTCCCATATTGAAAAGTCCGTCGGCAATTATTTCGTTCGATGTAGCAATATCCTCCGGAGTTAACGGAAGTTGTTGTATATAGAATTCCGGTTTATGCGGATCATTGCTTGCTTCGTTAAGTTGTGTTGTATCGGATGCAGCTGTATCATCCGTTATCTCGGTTTCTCCCTCTTCATTTTCCAAATCGGCGGTTTCATCGTTTCCGGTCAGGTCGTCCATAGAGAAAGAAGCTTTATCGCGTCGACGCCAGTCGTCTTCCAACTTTCTGCGTCCCCATTTTCTTTGGAATTCTGTTTTACCGGCAGATACTAAAGCCGGATTATAAAAATACCAGGCATTGCTTCCGTTACCGAGGTTCATGTTCGGTATCGTCGGCTGTTGAGCTCCACCCTGATTCCCGAATTGAGGGATATTTCCTTGCTGTTCTGCAAGGTATGCCTCTTTTTTTGCTTCTTCTTCAGCTCTTTTTTCGGCGGCGATAAGATCGTCTATTTTTTGCTGGATAATCTTCGTTCTTTCAGGTTCGGGCAGTGCTGCCAATTGCTGCAGACTGTCTTGTAATTCTACGTTCTGCGCATGGATTGCCAGTTCATCCAATACTTCAGAGCGTTTTACCAATTGTGCATAGTCCGGGTATGTCTCGTCAATCAAGGGTATTGCTTCGGCGTAACAAGGTTGAGCTTTGGTGTATTTACGTTGGTTGAAGTAAATGTTTCCCAAAGTCAGTTGGCTGATAGCTTTTTCGATACCTTCACGGGTGCTTTTCTGTGCAGCGAGGATATAGTTTTTTATAGCATTTGTCGTATCTTGACGTGAAAGATATAAATTTCCTAAAGCATAATATATTTGATCTAAGTAATCCTTGTTTTTCGGGCTTTTGGCCATTTTATTCAGAGTTTTCACTATCTTTTCAATATCACCTCCCGGAAATACTTCGGTTTGCTTTATTCTGGCGTTCAGCTCGGTTCTGTAAGGCGGGCTCATTTTTATCACTTTACCGAAAGTCTGATAAGCCGCTTGATTATCATTAGTCAAAGCATAAAGTTGTGCCAACAGAAAATTCATCCGTATTTTCTGGGCTTTTTTACTTTCTGCTTTTATTGCTGTTTGCAGATACGGAATTGCTTGTTTATATTCTCCGTTACGTATTAAAAAGTCTGCATTTACGGTAGAAAACCAATTGTTAAGTTTAGAAGGAAGACCGTCGTTGTTGATCTTCTGCAAAACATCTTCAGCTTCGTACATCCAGCCCATTTCAAGATAGCAACGGGCAAGCCATATTCTGGACTCTGCGATCAGATCGGGTTTCCATGTAAAATGGCGAGTAATATAAATAAACGTTGCCGAGGCGGCAAGAAAGTCTCCTTTATAAAATTGGGCTTTCCCCATGAGCAGCCATGCATTATGGATAAAAGGATTGAATTCTCCTCTTTTTACATATTCCCTGTATTTGGGATCATGCATTTTATTTTGATTCCGTTTCGGTTTTTTTTGAATAGAGTGCAATTTTATTGCTTTTTGGCATTTTTCTATGGTACGGTCGAAACTTCCGTTCGGTTTGGTTTCTTTAGGATTTCCGTATGCGCTGACCGGATGCATGTGTACTAACCGGGTAAAGTTATCTTCATAATTGCTCTCCATGTTTTTCAACTGTTCTTTATAATTTTCTATACCGTTAAAATAGACATTATAACGGGTAGTCATAGCCTGGTAAGAACGGCTCAGTTTTGTGTTTTTCTTTACCGAACATGAAAAAACGGTAAACAGGCACAATGCAATAGAAGCGATATGGAGATAGATTCGTCTCAAATGTAATCTTATGATTAAAAGTTCCTATTAAAATAAACCTGTAAAATGTTGTTTTATTGTTTTCAAAATGTAAAAAACTCAATACCGGGATTTTCGTAAACGACTGCCCCATACCGACATTCTCGCCATCCCATAAAAAATTACTAATATAAATACGATACAAGCTCCTGCCGGGACATTAATATAGTAGGAAATTACGAGTCCGGTTATTCCTGACAGGATACTTAATATGATCGAACTGTAAATGATCTGTTTATATCGGTTAAAGAACAGATCGGATATCATTTGTGGCACAGTGAGTAGGGACATTAACAGCATGATGCCGACTAAACGGATTGTGAGAACTACGCAAACCGATACCAAAAATGTCATGCCGTATTCTATCAGACGTACGTGAAGCCGACGGGTTGCCGCAAAATCCCGGTCGAAAGCCGTATATACGATATGTCGGTAGAATAGTATGAATACGAGAATTAATCCGGCGGTATATAGTGAAAACAGAATTAAATCTGCATGGGTTATGGTCAGAATATTGCCGAAAAGAAATTCGCTTAATTCCGGCGTATATCCCGGTGTCATAAAGATGCAGATGATACCGATAGCCATCCCGAATGCCCAGAACGCTGCGATTGCGGAGTCTTCACGAACCCCGTTTCTTCGAGACATCCATTCTACTCCCAGTGCGGATAGTACAGCAAAAAATAAAGCAGATAAGGTCGGACTGATTCCGAGAAAAAATCCGAGCCCCAACCCTCCGAAGGAGGCGTGGGTGATACCTCCCGTAATAAATACCATACGACGAGTAACGATATAAGTCCCTATAATGCCTCCGGCCAGACCAATCAGAATGACTGCGAATAAAGCATTCTGAAAAAAAGTATATTGTAATATGTCCGACATGATCTTATTCAAAAAAGGATGAAAATATCAGGATTTTTCTCTCCGCTCTCCTACAATGAGCAGAACTTCGTCTTTTAACGGGTCGGGCAGTTCTATTTCTCGAAGTTGGAGACTTCTGACCCATCCGGCAACCTCTTCACTGCGGAGCGTATATAATACTTCTCCGAACTCGGCAATTTCGGCAGTACTATAACTGTCGGAATGGCGGCCTTTGAAAACATCAAGTTCTTCGTCATTGTAATATTCTATATCTTTGCTTACTGCAGCAAGTAAACTTTCTCTTTCGCAAATTTCGTGCATTCCGCAACATTCGGAATCATTTGTTTGCGAAGATTGCGGTTTTGGAATTTCTCCCGATTCGATTTTTTGTTTTAGTTTCCGTTTATAACGTTTATCCAACCATGCGGAAACGAATCCTAAAATAATGATGGATGCTATTATATATAACATTTTCTGTTTTTAGTTTTATTGTTCCCGTATATCAAATCCTGCGCTTTTCATATCGTCCCAGAAAGAAGGGTACGATTTGCTGACGACTTCCGGATGATTGATTCGGATTCCCGGATGTATGAATGCAGCCGGAGCGAAAGCCATGGCCATACGGTGATCTTCATATGTGTCGATCGAAACCGAGCTTCCTGTTTGGCAACGTTCTCCGTTCCATTCGAGAATAGAATCTCGTATATCGTTGATCACATAACCCAATTTTTTTAGTTCCCGTTTTAATGCTTCGATACGGTCGGTTTCTTTGATTTTGAGAGATTGTAATCCGGAAAATCGGAACGCGATGTTTTTAAACGCGCAAGTTGTTACTAAAGTTTGTGCCAGATCGGGTTGATCAGAGAGATCGAGCGTCAATTTTTTGCATCGTTCACCATTGTGCCTGAGTTTTATTCCGCCTTCTGTGTATTGGGTACTTATTCCTAAGGGAACAAAAAAATCGGCTATTCGTGAGTCTCCTTGTACGCTGTTTTTTTGTAATCCTTCTAATTCTATTTCGGCAGAAGGAGATAAAGACGCAATTTCATACCAGTAAGATGCAGCAGACCAGTCCGACTCTACTTTGAATGCGATAGGTTTATATTCTGCCGGAGCTATGCGAATGACGTTTCCATTCCATTGAGCGGTAACGCCGAACTGTTTCATCATTTGCAATGTCATGAGGATGTACGGCTTCGAAATAATATTTCCGGAGAGAGTAAGCGTCAATCCTGCTTTCATGTAAGGTGCGATCATCAGAAGGGCAGAAATGTATTGGGAACTGACATTCCCGTTTAGACTTAATTCCCCGCCTTCTAAAGCGCTTCCGAAAATTCGGAGAGGAGGATAACCTTCTTTTTCTATGTATTCGATACGGGCACCTAATGAACGAAGGGCGTCGACCAATAGCCCTATGGGCCTTTGTCTCATTCGTTCAGATCCTGTAATTACCCATTCTCCCACGATTTTAGATAAAAATGCCGTCATGAATCTCATTGCCGTACCTGCAGCATGGATATCGAAATGGTTGTCATTCGATTCTAACGCTTTTACCATTACTCGCGTATCATCGCAATCCGATAAGTTTTGGATGTTATATGGGCTGTAACTTAATGCATTTAATATCAAAGCCCGGTTACTTATACTTTTCGATGCCGGAAGTTGTATTGTTACCCGGCAAGAGGAAGGTGCGGTTATTTGGATATTCATGTCATTTTTTCTTATCAATTCGTGCAAAAATAGCGAAAAATAAGACAATATCGATCCCTTGAAGAATGATTCTTGTAAAAAGCCGTGAATTTTACAAGACCAATCCAAAGGGGAGAGTACGTTTAGATTAGTTGTATTCTGAATCCGAAAGAAAGACTTAAAATATCAGATAACCGGACATATCGGTTACTGCATGCATTCAGTATATAGAGATCACAAGTGCTTAATTCGTAAAAAAGAGACATTGTCCTGCGTATGAATTTTTTATCATAAAAAGAAATGCGTTGACCGAGTTGTACATGAGTGCGTATTTTGGTAGAAAACCAATAATAACCGTTCGGGTATTTTTTCGGCTCTTTGATCCATAAATTTCCGTCGAAAATTGTGTTGATATATATACCGCAACTTAGAGGTTGTAAACTCCATCCTTTTCCGAGTCGGACAGACCAGGGAACATAGTTTTCCCGTAATGTCATTGTGAGTTTGGTTCGGTCATTACTGAAGGATGGGACAAATCCCCACAACACTTCTGTTTCCCAACTTTTATTGTGGCCGTAATTCCATCCGACGCCTGCTGAAAGCAGACCCATTCCGCCTGCAAATTGAATTTTCGTATAACGAGGTATCATCTTTTGCCATGCCGTAAGAAGACGTTCGTTTGTATGATCCGTTTCTGTTTGAGCAAGAAGCTTTAGCGGATATATGGAAAACAGAATTAGCAGCAAGTTAGAAAAAAACTTCTTCATAACCGTATTCGTTTTGCGTTAAGGTAAATAGCAAGTAACTGCGTTTGTCCATGGAGGGGCATCCGTAGTAAATCGTTCCGTCTTCGAAAATATCGGTTTCTTTTGTATTGTGTTCGTGGGCATGTAGGCAGAATCTCAGATTTTTGAAATTTTTCAGTGTATAATGAAAATATTCTGCAACATTGTTGTTGAATTGGTCACAATATGGTTTGGCGTGCATTACGACAACGGTTTGTGTGTATTCATCTTGCCGGGTTGTCATTTCCGAATTTAGAAAATTGAAGTCCGGTACAGGATGTGAATAATCATATTCGAGAGCATTCGTATTTAGGCATACGAATTTAGTTTTGCCCGCTATAAAAGAAAAATTATCAGTTCCGAATATCTCTTCAAAGACTGCTTTCCCGTTACCTAATACATCGTGATTTCCTATAAGAGTAACATAGGGGACATTCAGCTTGTTCATGATATCACGAGCCCAGATAAATTCTCTTGTTAATCCGAAATCCGAAACATCTCCTCCGTGTATAACGAAATCTATGTCGTTTCGACTGTTTACATGGTCTACGAAATCTTCGGTTTCGTCATAGCAACGTTGACTGTCTCCCATAAGAATAAAACGGATGGATTCTTTTGATGAGCAAGAATTCTCTATTTTTTCGATTTGTGTATAATTAATTTCCTTGTCTCCATGAATATGGGTATCGTATGGGTGGTATTCTATCAATTCACATCCTGAAAGAAGTAGTATTTCTGTACAGAAAATAATTTTTGTGATATATTTTTTTATTAATTCAGGCATATATGTGACTTTTTAAAAGCAAAGGTAACGGGAATGCTATATCGGGAAAGTTCTGATTTTCTCTAAAAATGCTCTAATCGTAATTTCTTATAAACGAACTTGTAAAATTGTTTTATATTTGTTGCAATAGAGAGTATTATTTATGAAAGTGAAAGATATTCCGGTTATTTCGATGGAAAAGACTGTAAATCGGAATTATGTGGATGAACAGATTTCCGATGAATTTTTTATGTCCATACAAGGGAAAGTGCCTGGCTCGGCTTTTAATTATCCGTTTCGTTTAGATGGCTTGATTATGATTATATGCCGTAGAGGAAGTTGTGAATTGGTTATAGATCTTATTCGGCATTCGGTAAAACCGAATGACTTTTTCTTTATTTTACCCGGATCTATTATCCAGTTAGGAGATAAAAGCGAAGACCTGTTGTTATATGTTATGGGAGCATCTACCGATTTTTTGTCGGACAAAAGTATGAAAACTAATATTCAGCTTTTTTTGCATGTTAAAGATAATCCGAAAATTAATCTTGATGAAGAAGAATCTGAGATGTTGTTCTCTTTTATAGAGTTTATTCGGAGTAAACTGATAAGAACCGATCATATTTATCGTAGAGAGATCGTGCAATCTTTATTTATGGGCTTTTGTTATGAAGTCAGTGCTATTTTTCGACGTACTTTGGCAACTACTTCCCAACAATTGAATAGGAATGAAATATTGTTTAAGGAGTTAATGCAATTGATCGTGACGCACTATAAAACGGAACGGAGTGTAGGGTTCTATGCCGGGAAATTGTGTCTTACCGATAAATATTTAACGAGGATAATACGAGAGGTAAGCGGAAAGACGATTTCAGAATGGATAAAGACCGCACTTATATTTGATGCCAAATCGCAGTTGAAATATACTCGAAAAACAATACAGGAGATTTCGAATGATCTGAATTTCCCGAATCCCTCTTTTTTCGGGAAATTTTTTAAACAACATACGGGGATGACACCTAAGGCATATCGGATGAGTTGAGGTCTCAAAATTTAAACAGGCTCTTAATGAGAAAAGAATGATAAAAGCCGGCTAATACTGTAGAAGCGTTTTTTTTCAGTGAAAAAAGAAAATAATAATGCTGAAAAATAATTTATTTGTATATTTGGAAAGTTAAAAATAATCGTTCAGGTGTCTGGTTTTCATTATGTTTTTGCTGTTTGGACAAGAATATCCTGGCGATTCCAAATTAAAAGTATATGGAGAGACGGGAATTTTTAAGAACAGTCGCTTTGGCCGGTTTGGCTTCTACATTTAAATTTAGTGACGCAATGGATATTCTTGCTCAAAGTGGCAAGAATGTGAAAACCGGTGCTGCTTATGATCTTGTTGCCGTTATGGGAGGAGAACCGGAGATGATGTTTCGGAAAGCAATTACCGAAATGGGAGGGATGAGTAAATTTGTAAAACCCGGGAATAAAGTTGTTGTTAAACCTAATATCGGATGGGATAAAGTTCCGGAACTTGCGGGGAATACAAATCCGAAGCTTGTAAAGGAGATTATTGCTCAATGTTATAAGGCCGGAGCAGCAGAGGTTATCGTTTTTGATCATACTTGTGATGATTGGCGTAAGTGTTACAAAAATAGTGGGATAGAAGATGCTGCAAAAGCTGCGAAAGCAAAGGTCGTTCCGGCAAATGAAGAGTCTTATTACAGGGAAGTCGATCTTCCGCATGGAAAAAATCTACGTAAAACCAAAATTCATAATGCGATTCTCGATTGTGATGTGTGGATAAATGTCCCTATTCTAAAACATCACGGTGGGGCTAACTTAACAATATCTATGAAGAACCATATGGGAATTGTTTGGGACAGAGGTGCTTTTCATAAAAATGATCTGCAACAATGTATAGCAGATATTTGTACTTTCAGAAAACCCGCTGTGTTGAATGTCGTAGATGCTTACAGGGTATTGAAGAGTAATGGCCCGCGAGGAACTTCGGCAGCGGATGTCGTGAATCCCAAGGCTCTTTTTATATCATCCGATATTGTTGCTGTAGATACTGCTGCTACCAAATTCTTTAATCAAATACGTACTATGCCCTTGGAAGATGTCGGACACTTAGCCAAAGGAGAAGCTTTGAATATCGGTACGATGAATTTGGACGATCTGAAAGTCAGACGTTTGAAGATGTAATCATATTTTTACTGTAAATCGAATTCTTATAAATTATGTTACGAAAAATACGTATAGGAATATCGTTGACGATATTCCTATTGCTCACATTCTATTTGGTCGATTTTGCCGGAATTTTGCCAAACTCTTTTCATGTTTTGGCTCATATGCAACTTATTCCGGCGTTGTTGGGTTTAAATCTCGGGATATTGTTGTTTCTGCTGGTATTAACGTGGTTGACCGGAAAGTCATATTGCTCTGCTATTTGCCCTTTGGGAATATTTCAAGATATAGCTATCTGGATTTCCCGCAAACGAGATAAAAAGAAGCATTATGATTACCGTCGGGCATTAAACCGGTGGAGATGGGGAATATTGTTATTGATCGTAGTTGCCGGTTTTTCGGGTTTTATGTTTTTGGTCAGTTTGTTCGATCCTTATAGTGCTTACGGACGTATTGTAGTCAATGTTCTCAAGCCCTTGTATTTGGTTGTAAATAATTTCTTAACGTGGATTTTTACGATGTTCGATAACTATACATTTTATTATATGGATATTATCGTGACAAGTGTGTCAGCTTTAATAATTGCCTTTGTGACGTTATTGGTTGTCGGTTATTTGGCGTATCGTTATGGAAGGATATATTGTAATACCGTTTGTCCTGTGGGAACTTTATTGGGTTTTATTTCGAAGTATTCCCTTTTTAAAGTACATATCGATACCTCTAAGTGTAACAGTTGCGGGTTGTGTGCCCGTAAATGTAAGGCTTCCTGCATTGATAGTAAAAAGCATGAAATAGATTATAGCCGTTGTGTAGTTTGTTTTGATTGTATCGATAATTGCCGTCAAGGAGCAATATCTTATACTTTGCGCTATAAAAAGGAATCGCAAAAAAATATCTCATCCGATGAACCGGATATATCGAAGCGTACTTTTGTCGCAACTCTGACCGCTGTTGCATTAACAGCACTGAAGTCAGCGATGAGCCAGAGTGTGGGGGTACTTACAGGGAATAAGCCTTATAAAAAAGAACATCCTTTGTCTCCTCCGGGATCGATCAGTGCAGAGCATTTTAACCAGCATTGTACGGCTTGTCATCTTTGTGTGAGCAAATGTCCTTCTCATGTATTGAAGCCATCACTGTTAGAATACGGAGTCGGAGGAATATTACAACCGGTAATGAACTTTGAAAACGGTTTTTGTAATTATGACTGTACCCTTTGTTCCGAAATCTGTCCGAATAAAGCGATATTGCCATTGACGAAAGAAGAGAAGCATCTTACACAGGTGGGGCATGTGGTATTTATCGAAGAAAATTGTATTGTACACACCGATAATACCAATTGCGGGGCATGTGCCGAACACTGTCCAACTCAGGCTGTTACGATGGTTCCGTATCGGGATGGATTGACAATTCCGAAAATTAATCCGGATATTTGTGTCGGTTGCGGAGGATGTGAGTATGTGTGTCCGGTACGGCCTTTTCGGGCAATTCATATAGAAGGTAATCCTGTTCACTTACAAGCAAAACCGATACAGATAAATAAGGTAGATGAAACGGAAATTGATGATTTCGGGTTTTGATAAATTGAATAATTCTTAACACAATACACACAGTACGACATGAAACATAAAACAAAATCGCTATTTGTTGTTCTCGCTTTAGTTTTTTCGGGAACGCTTTTTGCTCAAAAAGAGGTGTATAAAGACATGGATGCTCCGCAACATGAGCGGATTATGGATTTGTTATCTCGTTTAACGATCGAAGAAAAGATTTCTTTATTGCGGGCGACTTCTCCCGGAATTCCCCGATTGGAAATAGAAAAATATTATCATGGTAATGAAGCGTTGCACGGGATAGTACGTCCCGGTAATTTTACCGTTTTCCCTCAAGCTATAGGATTGGCGAGTATGTGGAATCCCGATTTCCTGTATGAAATTTCTACCGTGATTTCAGATGAGGCGCGTGCCCGTTGGAATGAGTTGAATCGGGGAAAGGATCAGAAACGTCTTTTCAGCGATTTGTTGACATTCTGGTCTCCGACGGTGAATATGGCTCGCGATCCTCGTTGGGGACGCACTCCCGAAACTTACGGGGAAGACCCTTTTCTCTCCGGTAAATTGGGTGTCGCCTTTGTAAAAGGGTTACAGGGTAATGATCCTCATTATTTAAAAGTTGTTTCTACACCGAAACACTTTGCTGCTAATAATGAAGAGCATAACCGTTTTGAATGCAATCCTCAGATATCCGAACGGGATTTAAGAGAGTATTATCTTCCGGCCTTTGAACGTTGTATTATCGACGGTAAGGCTCAATCGATTATGACTGCATATAATGCCATTAACGATGTTCCCTGTACTTTGAATACTTGGTTATTGAAGAAAGTACTGCGTACCGATTGGGGATTTAACGGTTATGTCGTATCGGATTGCGGAGCTCCGAGTCTGTTGGTTACTCATCATAAGTATGTGAAAACTCCTGAAGCAGCTGCTACATTGGCGTTGAAGGCCGGTCTTGACTTGGAATGCGGAGATAATGTGTATATTGAACCTTTGATGAATGCTTATAAGCAATATATGGTTAGTGAAGCTGAGATAGATACGGCAGCATACCGGATATTGCGTGCCCGCATGATGTTGGGACTGTTTGATGATCCTGCGAAAAATCCTTACAATGCTTTGTCTCCGTCGATTGTAGGGTGTGAGAAACATAAAAATATGGCTCTTGAAGCGGCACGACAGAGTCTCGTATTATTGAAAAATGAAAATAATTTTTTACCGATAAATCCTAAAAAGATAAAATCTATTGCTGTGGTCGGGATTAATGCCGGAAACTGTGAATTCGGAGATTACAGCGGGAAACCGGTAAATGTTCCGGTGTCTGTTTTGGACGGAATCCGAAATCGAGTAGGAGATGATATAAAAATCGTTTATGCTCCTTGGAAATCTTCATCTTCAGGATATGAAATGATCACTAAAGCGAATTTTCCGAATGGATTGAAAGCTGAATATTATAATAATAAACATTTACAGGGAACTCCTCAAGTGCGTACTGATGAAAATATCAATTTCGAGCCGGCTAATCAAGCTCCTGACCCGTTCCTGCCCGAATCTCCATTATCGATTCGATGGAGTGGTGATTTAGTCCCGTCTGTTTCAGGAAAGTATACTCTTGCTTTTGCGACGGATGACGGATGTCGTTTATATATAGACGATAAGATGGTGATCGATTCGTGGAAAAATAGAGGGTTGACAACCGATAGCGTAGTCGTGACATTAGAAAAAGACAAAAAGTATCGTTTGGTAGCCGAGTATTTCGATAATGCTGGAGAAGCTTCGGCTAAATTATATTGGCGTACTCCCGATTTTGAGAAAAAGGCTCTTCTCGATCTTTATGGAGATGCTAAAAAGGCTATTCAGGAATGCGATATGACGATTGCCGTCATGGGTATCAATAAATCTATTGAACGGGAAGGTCGTGATCGTGACCATATTGAATTACCTAAAGATCAGGAACTTTTTATTGAAGAAGCTTATAAGTTGAATCCCAAAATGGCAGTCGTATTGGTTGCCGGCAGTTCTTTAGCTGTAAATTGGATGGACGAACATGTCCCTGCGATTCTTAATGCATGGTATCCCGGAGAGCAAGGAGGAACAGCCGTTGCCGAAGCTTTGTTCGGGGATTATAATCCTGCCGGACGCTTGCCGCTTACCTATTACCGCTCATTGGACGATCTTCCTCCTTTTGATGATTATGCCATTCAAAAGAACCGAACATATATGTATTTTACCGGTAAGCCTTTATATGCATTCGGTTACGGATTGAGCTATACAAAGTTTGATTATCGTAAGTTGTCTGTCGATCAAGATGCCGAAAATGTGCGTCTGTCATTTACGATAAAGAATAGCGGAAGGTATAATGGGGATGAAGTCGCTCAGGTTTATGTGCAGTTCCCTGAAATAGGAGTGAAAGTCCCTATAAAACAGTTGAAAGGCTTTGAACGAGTACATATTGCTAAAGGGAAAACTCTTCCGGTTACTATTACCGTACCTAAAAAAGAATTGCGTATATGGAATGAGAGGAAAGGTGAGTTTTTTACTCCGTCAGGAAATTATGTTTTTATGGTAGGAGCTTCTTCTGATGATATCCGATTGCAGCAAGTTGTAAAACTTTAGTACTTGAGAAAAATAGTCAGGCTCTAAGATTTGTATTTTTTAATATTTACAGTACCTGAATAGGAACATTCAGTAAATAGTATAAAATTAGCCAACTAATTCATACACAAAGTAT
>NZ_CEVCIF010000056.1:0-20628 GCF_982245605.1 Coprobacter fastidiosus
TAATAAAAGGGCGGCATGACAAAAAAAAGAAGGCATCCTTTTTAGACACCTTCTTATTTACCTCTATATATCGCTTTTAGAGAGCCGATTGCGAGTTTTCCCTCTACTTGAAGAGGAATTCTCCGTGAGTCATCGCTGATCCATGCTGTAATATTATCACTTACTTTTTCTTCTTTATCATCGAAAAAATGTAATTTGATCTTGTATGCTCCGAAAGGTGTTTTCCGTAAGTCCAGTACTGTCCTACCTAAATATTCGGCAGAAAGATGTTCTATATGATTCCCGGTGAAAATATCTACGTTTATGCGGTCTCCTATATTTTTTGTTGAAAAATCTATTGTGCGCAGGTAATAAAATACACTGAGCATGTCATAAGAGCAATTGCTTGATGTAATGAGATAATCTTCTATTGCGTTTCGTTTGGGTCTGTATAGAGTGATGTTTCCGGTACAGATACCGTTAGAATAACTGTATCGTGTCACGTCTTTGCGGTAAGTTCGGTCTTCATCTGAAATTTTAGCGTAATAGTGAGGTATGAGCCCGTCTTTATACATAATGGAAACAAGTGTGTCTCGGACTCTGAAAATGCGGTCGGCAAAAGCCAAAGTGCGAGCAGTTAGTAATGATTTATAGTATTCCGTTCCGTCTTGGGAGCGGGTAACATTTATATCCAGACTGGCTACTGCTGCACGTTTCCAGATAAATCCCCATTGATATATGACATCATACGGAAGAGATTCTTTTTTGAAGTCCCATTTGACAGGGCATTGAGCCGACCCTTTCGGAATACAAAATGCAAGAAGTATTATTAACAGGCTAACGGTAAGAGCCTTGACTTCGAGGAGTGATTGCTCCTGAGGGTCGGTTGGAATATACAGGTCCTTCTTCTTTATTATCGTTTTGAGAATCATCCTTTTTTTCGTCTTTGGGTTTATTTTTGGTTATATCCAGCGGTTTTTGTTTATCCAGTGGTAGAGCGTAGACATCCCATGTCTGTTCTACATCCCAATTGGCTTTTAAATCGATAGATGTAGGATAGTAGAAAACTTCTTCGGGCTGCCGTTTTTCTGCGAAGTTGCCGGTGTCGAATTTCCCGTTCCCGTTTCGGTCCTTTACTAAACGGATATAATATGTTCCCGGATCTACATATATAAATTCTGCACCTCCGTCTTTGACCGGTGATTTGCGTACCGGCTGGTCGCTTGAGTTTAACAGTTCGACGAATGCCGAATCTTTTATTCCCAAAGTTTCTATATAAAAGTTGGAATATTCTTCGACCGTTTTTACTTTGAATGATTGGGAAAGTCTGTTACTCGGATTTCCGTAGATACTGACAGATGCAAGAGAGTCAAGTGATACCCTGTATTCGCCTCCTGGTTTCCATTTGGTTTTTAGTGAAAATATTCTGTGCTTCAAACTATCTTGGAAAAATGTATAGTCGTTTACGGGAGTCCAGACCGTATCGACTTTTATCTCTAATTTGAGACTTTCTTCTTTTATGGAGTCGACCGGTTGGTCGAATGCAAAGTTAAGCTTATCATATATGTTTACGATAGAGGAAAATTGCGGGGATATTTTCATAAACTCGATTTCCGGTGCTTGATCTTCATCTTTTTTATCTTTTTTGCTTTTTCGAACAGGTTTTTTTCTTTCTCGAAATACTAAGTTTAAGGTGTCTTTAAACGGGGTGAGTTGTCGTAAAGAATCGGTCCTTTTATAATCTGCCGTGAGTAGTAAAGTGTCCATGTTATAAATGAGCGAATCTTTAATCCAGTATAGAAGTGTGTCATTTGTTTGGTTTTTCTCGACAATAGCCCAATCTTCTTGTTGAAAATTCAGAGGAGTCAATACCGGAAGCGAGTCGTCGGGTGCTGAAAAAATGAGAGAAAATCTGTTCCTGTTTGTTCGTTCGAACTTCTCTAAATAGCGTGATTTGAATTGTTCGTTAAAGACTTTTAGAATAATATTATTAGGATAGAAGTGGGGGAGAGTTACCATTTTTATCGTGTCGATTGTCATACTGTCTGCCCATATCGTATCTGCATGCATTACCATCTCTACCGTTGGTGTTACGGTACTATCCATGAACGCAATATCTTCGGATGGATTATCGAATTTGTAATCCCGGTTTGCGTCGTTCAGTCCGTATATGCGATATGTCCCCGCTCCGATGTTTTTTATGGAGAATCGTCCGTATGCATCGGATTTGGCAATCCTTTGCATCGGGGTTTTGGTAAATGCGGAATCGTTCAAGTTTGAATGTAAGCCGACAAGCATTCCTGTTACCGGTTCTAAATTCTCGGCATTCAATAATACACCTCCTATTTGCAGCGTGTCTATCGAGTTCCCTGTTGCAAAAGAAAAACTGAAGTTATATAGCGGATTTCTTTCATTATTGTCCGATATAGCATCTGAGAAATCGATTGTATAGGTGGTGTTCGGTATCAGCGAATCTTGTAACTCTACGATAACTTTGCGCCCTGATGTCTGTATTTGCGGCATGTTTTTTTGCGCTGGAGAGACAATGACTTTTTCGGTCGGTTTGTCCACTTGTATTATTTCGTCAAATTCGATTTCTATTTTGTTTTTATTGAAATTGAGTTGATTGGGTTTCGGGTTGCTTTTGACAAAAACGGGAGGGGTTGTGTCTATCGGACCTCCGGTAGGTCGTGCAATGTTGGCACATGAGAGTATAAATGCCGCGGCAAAAGCGGTCAATATAAAATTTCTTGCATATAGTAGCCATTTCGTTCTGTCCGGCATCATCTGTATCGCTTGTTTTAAAGGGGTAAAGATACAAAAAAGAATGATTCTTCGATTGTTTTTTCTTCGATATGACAGATATTAACGGTGTCGAGCGCAAATTAATCAAACATTTTGTTATCGGAATAGAAAAAAAACATATATTTGCACCTTATTAAAAACAGGAAAAATCAATTAATCTAAAAATCATAAAGTAATTATCACATGCAAAACAAAGGTTTTATAAGAGTTTTTGCGGTATTACTCACGTTGGTATGTCTCTTTTACATATCTTTTTCATTTGTAACACGGCATTATACGAAAAAGGCCGAAGAGTATGCTAACGGAGATGCAATGAAGTATAAGCAATATATCGATTCTATTGCGACTGAAAAGGTATATTTAGGGTATTATACTTTTAAGCAGTGCCGTGAGATGGAGATCGGTCTGGGGTTAGACCTAAAAGGAGGTATGAACGTAACGTTGCAAATCTCTGTGGCTGATGTGTTGAGGTCATTGTCAAATAACAACACGGATGTTAATTTTAACAAAGCGCTGGCAAACGCTACTGCCAACCAGGCAGATAATAAAGATTTCTTATCTGCTTTTGTAAATGAATACAAAAAGCTAGATCCTAATATCCGATTGGCTGCTATTTTCAGTACTTATCAATTGAAAGATAAGATTACGCCCAATGCGACGAATGATGAAGTTGTAGCTGTTTTACGGGAAGAGTTGAACAGTGCGATAGATAACTCGTTCAATGTGCTTCGTACACGTATTGACCGTTTCGGGGTTGTTGCTCCTAATATTCAGCGTCTTGAAAAGGACGGCCGTATTTTGGTAGAGCTTCCGGGTGTGAAAGAACCGGAACGTGTCCGTAAACTTCTTCAAGGAAGCGCTAACCTCGAATTTTGGGAAACTTATAATCTGAATGAGTTTTTCAATAAATTGGCAAGTGCGAATGAGTTGCTTGCCCGTTTGGAAAATCAGTCGGAAGATACTTCTTCTAAGACGGATTCTACTGTTGTCGAGTCGCAGGATTCTACTGCCGTAACGGCAACGACTTCATTGAAGGATAGTCTGACTCAGAAGATAAAAGATATGAACAAGAGCGATGAGCAACAAAATATCAATGCGTGGAAAAAGCAAAACCCGTTGTTTGCTCGTCTTAATCCCAACGTCTCTCAAGAAGGGGCTATCGGAAATGGTCCGGCTGTAGGTATTGCCCACATAAATGACACGGCTGCCGTAAATAAATATTTGGCAATGCGTCAGGTTCGTGAACTTTTGCCTGCTAATATCGTATTTAAGTGGACAGTGAAGCCTATTGACGAGAAAGAACAATACTTTCAGTTAGTTGCGTTGAAAGCGACAAACGGAGGTCGTCCTCCTCTGGAAGGTGATGTGATTACCGATGCTCGCGAAGATTTTGACCGGATGACAAATTCTGCAGTAGTAAGTATGTCTATGAATGCAGAAGGTTCTAAAATATGGGAACAGTTGACCCGCGAAAATATCGGGCGTTGTGTAGCGATTGTTTTGGATGATCAAGTATATTCATTCCCGGTAGTGAATACTGAAATTTCAGGAGGAAATTCTCAAATTTCGGGGAACTTTACTCCGGAAGAGGCAAAAGACCTTGCGAATGTGTTGAAATCTGGAAAAATGGCGGCGAGTGTAAAGATCGTGCAAGAAGACATTATCGGTCCGTCATTGGGTCAAGAGGCAATTCAGAGCGGTATTATATCGTTCATTTTCGCCTTGGTTCTGCTGATGGTCTATATGATCAGCATGTATGGTGTGACTCCCGGATTGGTTGCTAATCTCGGTTTGGTACTCAATATGTTCTTTACTATGGGTATTCTTGCTTCTTTCCAAGCCGTGCTTACGCTTTCGGGTATCGCCGGTTTGGTGTTGTCTTTGGGTATTGCGGTAGATGCCAATGTGCTGATTTATGAGCGTGCAAAAGAGGAACTTCGTTTGGGTAAGAACCTTAAAAATGCGATTACCGACGGTTATAAGAATGCGTTTTCCGCAATTTTCGACTCAAACTTGACCTCTTTGATTACCGGTTTGATTCTGTTCTTCTTCGGGACAGGACCTATTAAAGGTTTTGCCACGACTTTGATGATCGGTATTGCCATGTCATTCTTTACCGCTGTGTTCCTGACTCGTTTGATCTATGAACGCGGATTGGAAAAGAATTGGTTCAAACACCTTACTTTTACGACATCTCTTACAAAGAATTGGTTGACACATCCGAAAATTAATTTCCTCGGAGCTCGGAAAACCGGTTATATCGTATGTGCCGTATTGGTTGTTATCGGAGTTATCTCTTTTGGTATAAAAGGTCTTAGCAAGGGTATTGATTTCTCCGGAGGCCGTAACTATGTGGTACGTTTCCAAGAACCTGTAAATACTCAAGAAATCGCTAATTTGTTGAAACCGTATTTTGAAGGCAGTTCTTTGTCGGTAATTACTATCGGTGGCGAAAATCAAGTTCGTGTTTCTACCAACTATCGTATTGCAGAGAATGACGATGCAATCGATAAAGAAATAGAAATGAAGTTATATGACGGATTGAAGAGCATGTTGGGAGGTAAGACTCTGGATCAGTTTAAATCGGATAATATAATGAGTATTCAGAAAGTAGGCCCGAGTATTGCAGAAGATATAACGATCGGTGCTATATGGGCTGTGATACTTTCATTGATCGCTATTGCACTTTACATATTGCTTCGATTCCGAGATATTTCTTTCAGTGCCGGAACGTTGGTTTCTTTGGCATTCGATACCGTAATTATTATCTCATTCTATTCGTTATTCTACGGTTTGTTGCCGTTCTCTATGGAGATAGACCAGTCATTTATTGCTGCTATCTTGACAGTGATCGGATATTCGGTAAATGATAAAGTGGTAGTATTTGACCGTGTGAGAGAGGTGATCGGTCTTTATCCGAAACGGGATAGATATCTTGTGGTTAACGAAGCGTTAAACAGTACTTTAGCTCGTACTATCAGTACATCGTTAAGTACGGCAATCGTGCTGCTTTGTATATTTATCTTGGGTGGCGATACGATTCGGAGCTTTACATTCGCTATGTTATTGGGGGTTATAGTCGGTACTTTCTCGACTCTGTTTGTTGCTGTTCCGGTGGCATACGAGATTATGGGAAGAAAACAGAAAAAAGCTCAACTTGCAGAAGCTGCGAAATAAGGACTTTGAGTTTAGATAAAAACAGACAGGGATTCTGAATTTTCAGAATCCCTGTCTGTTTTTTGATATTTTCTAAAAAAAATCAGATATAACTTTCTAAAAATGAAAGCTGTATCCGATTTTGTACCTCCGCCGGGAATCGAACCCGGATCTAAAGTTTAGGAAACTTTTGTTCTATCCATTGAACTACAAAGGCATTAGCGGCTACAAAAGTATAATTATTTCTGCTTTTTGCCAAATGTGTAGTGTAATTAGTCGAATAATGTTTTGAGTACGTCAAGAGATTTGAGTTGTGTGAATCCGGCATGATGTAATTTAAAATATTCGATAATATGTTCGAGTATTTGTATTCTTTCTTGTCTGGAAAAACGGAATAGGTGCAGATTGTGGTAATTCATTCTCATGAGAGTCGTAAAACCGGATGTTTCATCGGGAGAGAGGATATAGGCATGTCCCGGATGTGCAGAAGTGGAGATCCCGTTTAGGAGGTCAAAATAATCTCCGGGGCGATAATTTTCAATATTCGGATAAAATCCTAAAAATCCGGATATTCTAATTAAAAAACAAAGATGAAAATTCGCTTTCCCGTCTTCAATGATATCAAGAAATTTGATTGATTGATGTAGAAATTCAAAAAAAACGGGATTTGCTTCAGGTTCTCGAATTGTACGGGATAAAAATTCGGATAAAAATAATGCGATAGAGTTTTTAACCGGATCATAATGAATTTGTTGTAGAATCTCTGCAGGTCTTACTTCTTTGATCTTTTGTATATCGCGTCCGGGTTTATAGTCAGACTCTATGTCTAATATTGAGAAAGGTGTGAATAGCGGTCTTTGCGACTTGCTTTTTCGTCCTTGTGTTTGGGGAATGGCATACGACATTCTTCCGTATTTCTCTGTATAGAGATGTGCGATGTGATTTTTATCGTTGTATGCAACTGTGTGTAATACGATACCTAATGTTTTTTCCAGCATATTTTCAGTTCCGGAATTTTGTATTTACACAAAAATAGCGTATTCTTGCATAAAAACATTGATAATGATTGTAAAAATATTATGGAAGAACTTACTTTGACTACTCCTTCATTGTTGTTTTCAGCAGTTTCGTTGATTATGCTGGCTTATACAAACCGTTTTCTTTCATATGCTCAGGTTGTTCGTACTTTAAAAGGAGATTATGATTTGCATCCTACACGGATTACGGCTGCTCAAATAGATAATTTACGTAAACGTTTGTCTTTAATCCGTACAATGCAGATTTTGGGAATTGTAAGCCTTTTATTAAGTGTTTTGTGTATGTTTCTGATTTATATCGGATTTCAGACTTCTGCTGTGGGAGTTTTCGCTATATCATTGTTATGTTTGATCTGTTCATTGGGAATTTCTATCGGAGAGATTGTTATTTCGGTCCGTGCTCTTGATCTGCATTTAAGTGAGATGGAACGTCAAAAAGCTAAGAAAACATCTTCTGATGATCCTCTATATTCATAAAAAGGTGTCGAAACGGTTACTTAAAAAGGCTAAAAGTGACATTTTGAGCGATATTTTTTGTCAAATATTTTGTCAATTCAAAAAACAGCTCTATATTTGCACTCGCATTTGAGAAAACCTTATTTGTTTAAGCGAAAGGTTTTTAGATAATGGCCCATTCGTCTATCGGCTAGGACGCAAGATTTTCATTCTTGAAAGAGGGGTTCGATTCCCCTATGGGCTACAATAAACAGGATTAAAAAACAATAAAGAGAAGATCTAGAAATGGCAAATCATAAGTCATCAATCAAGAGAATCAGACAGACAAACGCAAGACGTTTGCGTAACAGATATTACGCAAAGACAGCTAGAAACGCTATGAAAGTTTTGCGCGCTACTGAAGACAAGAATGAGGCACAAGCTTTATTCCCTAAGGTATGCTCTATGTTGGATAAGCTTGCAAAAAAGAACGTTATCCACAAGAACAAGGCCGGTAATCTGAAATCTAAGTTGGCTAAGCACGTTAATGCGCTAGCATAAGCAGAAGGTAATTACTTTTACAAGTATAAAGCCGGACTCTCAATAAGCCCGGCTTTTTTAAACCTGATGGCCCATTCGTCTATCGGCTAGGACGCAAGATTTTCATTCTTGAAAGAGGGGTTCGATTCCCCTATGGGCTACCGAAAGTTTACCGAATACATATTGTATTCGGTTTTTTTGTTGTATGGCGGTGATGGCAATCTGTTCTTAAGGAGATTATGATTATAGGATTGTTTTGTGTGAATTTGCTCGAATTTATAAGAAATAGGATTGTTTCTCAAGCTTCTCTTTGATAGATATTTGTCTTTATATAAAAAAACAATAGCAAATTTTCTTCTGTCAGGTATTTTTAGTAACTTTGTTTGCTTTCGAATTTTGTCTGAAAAAGATGTCGAAAAACAAAAACGAGTATAAATAAACATATAAAAATCAATATGTCAGAAGAATTAAATGTTGATAGCGCTGCGTATTCTGCGGATAGTATTCAAGTGCTGGAAGGTCTTGAAGCCGTAAGGAAACGCCCTGCTATGTATATTGGAGATATTGGGATAAAAGGGTTGCATCATTTGGTGTATGAGGTAGTAGATAACTCTATTGACGAAGCGCTTGCCGGGTATGCCAATCATATCGATGTTATTATCAATGAAGATAATTCTATTACCGTGATAGATAACGGTCGTGGTATTCCGGTAGATATGCATGAAAAAGAACATAAATCTGCATTGGAAGTCGTGTTGACCGTATTGCACGCAGGAGGTAAGTTCGATAAAGGCTCTTATAAGGTTTCCGGAGGTTTACATGGGGTCGGCGTATCGTGTGTAAATGCTCTGTCGACTTATTTGCGTGCGGAGGTAAAGCGTAACGGAAAAATATATATGCAAGAGTTTTCGTGCGGAAAACCTTTGCATGATGTGGAGGTTATCGGGACTACCGAAGAGACCGGAACGATAATAACTTTCAGGCCGGATGCGGATATATTTACGGATGTAGTTTATAAATTTGATATTTTGGCTTCTCGTCTGCGTGATTTGGGATACCTTAATGCCGGAATTTATTTGTCTCTTACCGATAAACGTGAAGTACTTGAAAACGGAGAGTTCCGTCGAGAAGAATTTTTCTCGGTAGAGGGGCTGAAAGAATTTGTCCGTTATATAGATAGCACGAAGGAGCATCTTTTTGAAGATATTATTCATATTTCTACTGAGCGCCAAGGTGTTCCGGTAGAGGTTGCAATGACTTACAATACGTCTTATAATGAGAACTTGTTCTCATACGTAAATAATATCAATACAATCGAAGGCGGGACACACGTTGCCGGCTTTCGTAGGGGGCTGACCCGTACGCTGAAAAAATATGCTGAAGATTCTAAAATGCTCGAGAAGGTAAAAGTGGAGATCAGTAGTGATGACTTCCGAGAAGGTCTTACGGCAGTTATTTCCGTGAAAGTCATGGAACCTCAATTTGAAGGACAAACCAAGACAAAATTAGGGAATAACGAGGTTATCGGAGCTGTCGATGTCGCTGTCAGCGAAGCTCTCCGGAATTTCTTGGAAGAGAATCCGAGACAGGCTAAAGCAATAGTAGAGAAGGTCATATTGGCGGCGACTGCACGTCATGCCGCACGTCATGCCCGGGAAATGGTGCAACGTAAATCTCCTCTTTCGGGTGGAGGTCTTCCCGGTAAATTGGCAGATTGTTCTCAGCGTAATCCTGAAGTTTGTGAGATATTCCTTGTCGAAGGAGATTCTGCAGGAGGAACGGCAAAACAGGGGCGGGATCGTGCCTTTCAGGCAATATTGCCTTTGCGCGGTAAGATATTGAATGTTGAAAAAGCGATGCATCATAAAGTGCTCGAAAGTCAGGAAATCCGTAATATATATACAGCTTTAGGAGTTACTATCGGTACGGAAGACGATACGAAGGAAGCTAATATTTCAAAATTGCGTTATCATAAGATCATTATTATGACCGATGCCGATGTGGACGGTAGCCATATTGCGACATTGATCATGACTTTCTTTTTCCGTCATATGCGTCCTTTGATAGAGAACGGTTATCTCTATATTGCGACTCCGCCGCTGTATTTATGTAGAAAGGGCAAAATAGAAGAATATTGCTGGACAGAGCAACAACGTACGCAGTTTGCCCTGAAATATGCGAATGGGGATGTTAACCAAATTTATACGCAACGCTATAAAGGTTTGGGAGAGATGAATTCTCATCAACTATGGGAGACGACTATGGATCCGGCACATCGTACATTACGTCAAGTAACAATCGATAATGCGGCAGAAGCAGATCGGGTATTTTCAATGTTGATGGGAGAGGAAGTCGGTCCTCGTCGTGAATTTATCGAAGCGCATGCCACTTATGCGAATATCGATGCTTAATTATTGCAAGTAGTAAATAACATATTGACGGTCTGCATGAGTTCTGATCTTATGCAGACTGTTTTTTGTAAGAGCCCGTTTAAATTTTATTCGAGTCAGTTTTGAAAGTTTCTTTCGAAGATGTTTTTGTTGTTTTACGAGGAAGATGGCGGGCTATCTGACGAGTGAGAACGAGAAAAGAGACCGAAAGAAAACGTAAAAATGACCTGATAGTATTTTATTAGGAAATTTAAACAGGAACTAAGAATAGAGATGATATAATTTGTTAAGAATATAGAAAACAAGGAACGTCTCGATTAAACTATTTTTGTAAGAGATAGTCTTATAAAGCGTAAATAAAAAAATAGAAACATCCTCAATGAAAAAATATTTATTATCAGTTGTTTTCGTCTGGGTGACGATTGCAACTCTTTCAGCCGCTACGATAAAAGGCCGTCTTATCGATAATGAAACGAAGCAGATTATTGATTTTGCTACCGTATCGTTATTTAATAAGTCTTCTAAGACACCTATGAAAACGGTGACAACCGATGAAAAGGGTGCATTTTCGATACCGAATGTCAAGAATGGATCTTATACTCTCCGGATTAGTTTTGTCGGGTATAAAACTTTGGAATTTCCTGTATTTGTGACTTCGAAAACTCCGATTGTAGATTTGAAAACTTTACAATTGTCGACTGATGCTAAATCCTTAAAAGCAGTGGAAGTGATCGGACAGAAATCTCAGATGCGCTTTGAGGTAGATAAAAAGGTTTTTGACGTAGATCAGAATATCTCTGCTGCAGGAGGTTCTGCTTCTGAAGCGTTGCAGAATATACCTTCTGTCGATGTCGATAACGAAGGAAATATTTCTCTTCGGAATAATTCGAATGTAGAAGTTTGGATCAATGGCAAACCTTCGGGATTAACGGCCGACAACCGGGCTCAAATATTGGAACAGATGCCAGCCGGAAGTATAGAAAGTATAGAAGTTATTACTAATCCGTCTTCTAAATATAGTCCGGAAGGGTCTGCAGGGATTATAAATCTGGTCTTGAAAAAGGACCGAAAAGCCGGTTATTACGGGAGTGTATCGGTCGGTGCAAATACTTTTGGAGGAGTAAATGGATCGGGAAATATAAATTATAATTCTTCAAAGGTCGATGCATATGCCAATATCGGTATCCGGTATATGCAATTTAACAACAGCAGCGATACTTATCGAGAATCATGGCAAGGAAACGATACGACGATTCTTAACCAGAAAAATAAAGGAGATATGGATCGTATCGGGGTTTTTCTGCGAGGAGGAGCAACATATCATGTTACTCGAAAGGATGATATAGGGTTGTCCTTTATGGGCATGTTCGGTGGTGGAGATAGTCGTACGACCCTTACGTCGAGAGACGGTTTGGGTGCATTGACCCGGGAGCGGTGGTCGGATGAAGACGGAACTCATAACGATTGGGGAGTGACATTGGATTATACACATTTGTTCGGTAAGAATCATGATTTGAGATTATATGCTAATTATTTCCAGATGAATTGGAATGAGACAAACGATTTTACACAAAACAGTTTAGTAAAAGACGTGTGGCTAAAATCTGCCCAAAAACAGGATGAAAATAATTCGCACCAACGGTGGGAATTTCAGGCTGATTATAGTAACCAAATATCGGATCGTTTTAAGATTGAGGCCGGTTATAAGGGGAATATCAATTCCAGAGGAGACGATGTTTATACATTAGAAGGTCCGGATATGGAAAATCTAAAACCGCAGGAAGCCTTAAATAATGATTTTACCTATAAAGAAAATATACAAGCTCTTTATGGTACATTTTCGGGTAAAATCGATAATTTCAGTTTTCAGGCGGGGTTGAGAGGCGAATATATGCGCTATAAAACCGAGAGCCGGCCGTGGAATGCGCAGACCCCGGACCGAACCCGGGAATATTGGCATTTGTATCCGAGTCTGTTTTTGTCTTATAGTTTACCGAAAGGAAATGAACTTCAGGTCAATTATACCAGCCGGGTCAACAGACCGAGGGGAAGACAAATAAACGCATTCAGAAATGTTACCGACTCTACCAGTATTTCTTATGGGAATCCTAATTTGAATCCGGAATTTGCTCATGCCATAGAATTGAATTATATAAAAAACTGGGATGCGCATACTTTATCGGCTTCACTTTATTATCGTAAAACGAATGATGTAATACAACAAGTGCGTTATTTTGAGGAACCGGTTATGTATTCTACTTATGAGAATGTGACCAAGATGCAGAATGCGGGATTGGAATTGGTGGCTAAGAACCGGTTATTTAAGTATCTGAATTTAACTACTACGGTAAATATGTATTATCAACAGCTTAACGACTTTGATTATACTTATGTCGATAATTCGGGAGTTGCTTCTACTATGCATTATGATGGTGAGAATAATTTTACGTGGAATGCCCGTATTATGGCCAATTTGATACTTCCCAAGAATTTCTCGGCGCAGGTTACGGGAAATTATAACGCGAAACAGCTTATTGCACAAGGTGAGCGTCGTCCGAATTATTCTTTGGATGCCGGTATTCGCAAGAGCTTTTTTTCTCGAAAATTCTCTATTGCATTATCCGGTAGGGATTTATTGGATTCGCGGGGGCGGAAGAATATTTCGTGGGGAGATAATTTCTATCAAGAGAGCCATTCCCGTTGGGGCGGACGTAGCGTGAATCTGACATTGACATACATGTTCGGAAAGAATGGAAACAATAAACCTAAGCCGGGTAAACGTCCGGATAATAACGGCATGGATTATGAGGGTGAAATGATGGATTTTTAAGGAATAGTCTTTTGTTCGGTTTATTGGGATTTTTGTTTGAATAGCTTTCATCCATTTATTTTATTTTTGAGGTAAGTTTAAGATGGGGCAAATGCTCTGTATTCTTAAAAATATTATTTACTTTGTAGTTGGTTAACTGTGAAGTTAATCGTTCTGTATTTATTGTTGGTATTTAGAATTGTTTGAATATGTCGAAAAGAAAAAAAATAAAGGATGTCCCCCGGATAAAAAAAGAAAAAATGAGACAGTTGATCTGTGATTTTTTTAATGAGAATCCCGGTCATCCGTATAATTATAAACAAGTATCCCGAGCGGTTAATGCTAAAAATGATCCTCAGAAAATAATGATCTCCCAAATCCTTGCAGAATTGGCGGCAGAGCTCTATTTGACAGAGGTAGATCCGGGACGGTATAAGTATGATGTAAGCCAAAAAATTCGGGAAGGGGTTTTTGAGCGTAGAAGTAACGGAAAGAATCATGTTATTCCGAATGACGGCGGTGATCCTATATTGGTATCGGATGAAAAATCTTTGAGGGCGATGTCTGGAGATAAGGTGAATTACATTGTTTGTCGTAAACGTAGAAAGGGTGGCGATACGGAAGCTGAAATTGTAGAAATTACAGAACGTGTTCCTCAAACTTTTGTCGGGACGTTAGATGTGAAATCCCAATATGCATTTCTTTTGACAGAAAACCGTTCTTTAGGGAATGATATATTTATTCCGTTAGATAAATTGAAAGGCGGTAAGACCGGAGAAAAGGCCCTTGTCTCAATTACCGAATGGCCGGAAAGTGCTAAGAATCCTTATGGCGAGGTGATCGCCGTTTTGGGGAAAGCCGGGAATAATGATACCGAGATGCATGCGATATTGGCAGAATTCGGATTGCCTTATACATATCCGAAAAATGTTGAGAAAGCGGCAGATAAGATTAGCGATATCCTTACCGAAGAGGATTTAAAAGACCGGGAGGATTTCAGAGGCATAACGACTTTTACGATAGACCCGCGTGATGCTAAGGATTTTGACGATGCTCTTTCTATTCGTCAGTTAGATAATGGAAATTGGGAAGTCGGTGTGCATATCGCCGATGTGACGCACTACGTAACTCCGGGGAGTGTAATAGATAAAGAGGCTTATAAAAGGGCGACATCGGTTTATTTGGTAGACCGTACTATTCCGATGTTGCCGGAGCGTTTATGTAACCAGATATGTTCATTACGACCGGATGAGGACAAATTGTGCTTCTCGGCAATTTTTGAATTAAATGAAAAATCGGAAGTTCAGCATTCGCATATTACTCGTACGGTTATTCGTTCAGATCGCCGTTTTACTTATGAAGAGGCTCAGGAAATCATCGAAAGCGGAAGAGGTGATTATAGTTCTGAGATTCTTAAATTAAATGATCTGGCGCAAAAACTAAGAGAAAGACGTTTTTCCGAAGGGTCAATCAATTTTGACCGTCATGAAGTAAAATTTGAGATAGATGAGAACGGACGACCATTGAGTGTATATTTTAAAGTTTCGAAAGAGGCCAATAAGCTTGTGGAAGAGTTTATGCTGCTGGCAAATCGTACGGTAGCCGAATCTGTCGGTAAAGTAGACGGAAACCGTACTGCGAAAGCTTTCGTTTATCGTGTTCATGATTTACCTGATCCGGAGAAGATGAATACAATGGCGACGTTTATTCGTAGGTTCGGTTATACGCTTCGTACCGAAGGAACAAAAGGACAGATTTCCCGTTCGATAAATTCATTATTGGATAATATTCAAAATAAGCCGGAGGAGAACCTAATAGAGACGGTGGCTATTCGAACAATGGCGAAGGCTACATATTCAACGAAAAATATCGGGCATTATGGCTTGGCTTTTGATTATTATACGCATTTTACATCTCCGATACGACGTTATCCCGATATGATGGTTCACCGTTTATTAGAGAAATATATGGCTGGCGGGAGAAGTGTGAATGCAAAGAATTTGGAGTCTGCTTGTAAACATTCTTCAGAAATGGAGTTGGTTGCAGCTAATGCCGAACGGGCGTCTATAAAGTATAAGCAGGCAGAATTCCTTAGCGAACGTTTAGGGCAAGAATATGATGGGGTTATTTCTGGAGTAACGGAATGGGGACTTTATGTCGAAATCAATGAAAATAAATGTGAAGGGCTTGTTCCTATACGTGATCTGGATGATGATTATTATGAATTCGATGAGAAGAATTATTGTGTTACCGGGCGTTCGTCTCACAGGGTTTATCGTTTAGGCGATCCTATCCGTATACAGATTGCCCGAGTAGATATGGAGAAAAAACAGGTTGATTTTGCTTTAATTAAAACGAAATAGGTTTTTTCGATATTCGTGGTTAAGTATTTTGTTATGGATAATCTCACTAATTATCATACTCATAGTTTGTATTGCGATGGATCGGCTTCGATCGAGGATTTTGTAAAAGAAGCTATCCGGCAAGGTTTTTCTTCTTATGGTGTATCTTCTCATTCACCGATTCCTTTTGATACTTGTTGGAATATGAATCGGGGTGATCTTCCTGCTTATCTGGATGAGGTACATTTCATAAAAAAGAAATATGAGGGTCGTATTGAGATTTATTGCGGTCTTGAGATTGACTATTTGGGGGCAGAATATAATCCGTCGTCTCCTTTTTTTCAAGAATTGCCGCTGGATTATCGAATAGGTTCTGTTCATTTTTTGAAGACCGAAGAAGGGTATGTCGATATCGATACGGCTACAGAGCAGTTTAAAGAAACCGTATTTCGTTATTTCGACGGAAATATCCGCAAATTGGTAGAAAAATATTTTGATACTATGATGCAGATGATCGATACCGGAGGTTTCGATTTTGTAGGGCATGCTGATAAGGTATCTATGAATGCATCGTCTTTTTTACCCGGTATTACCCGGGAACATTGGTATAAAAGTCTTATACACGAGTATTTTGAATTTATCGCTCAAAAAGAGTGTATGATAGAAATAAATACGAAAGCTTGGCGTAGTAAACGACTGTTTTTCCCGAATCGGGAACATTTCGGGCTAATTCATAAATTACATATACTGGTGGTTGTCAATGCAGACACACATCATCCGTCCTTAGTTAATGACGGACGGTTTGATGCTTTAAAAGAGATGCTTTCTGAAGGTTTTACACATGTGCGTCAGCTCTCAGGAGGGCAATGGATCAATGTTGAGATCGGCTCTTTATAGAATATAAATTTCTGAAAATCACCGGATCGATTTGTGCTTCGGATATTTCGGATAATTCATTATTTCGCATTATCTTTGTATAATACGAAATTTAATTGGAGAAACAGCAGTTGTAATATGGAAGAGAATATAATATCCACCGCCGGACTGGAATATGGTTCGGATACAATACGGACACTTGATTGGAAGGAGCATATTCGTCGTCGTCCCGGTATGTATATCGGGAAGTTGGGGGATGGAACTCACGCCGACGATGGTATTTATGTGCTTCTTAAAGAGGTGCTTGATAACGCAATAGATGAATACATGATGGGGTACGGTAAGCAGATCGTCATCGATATAGACGAAGTTTCTGTGACTGTACGGGATCATGGCCGCGGGATACCTTTAGATAAAGTAAAGGATGTTTCTTCTAAAATGAATACCGGTGCTAAGTATGATTCTAAAGCTTTTAAAAAATCCGTAGGGTTAAACGGGGTAGGTATAAAGGCTGTAAATGCATTGTCCACAGAATTTTATATTTGTTCTTACCGGGACGGAAGATGTAAATCTTTGTTGTATAATCAGGGTAATGTCGTAACCGATTTTCCGGAAGAACCGACTTCTGAAGAGAATGGAACATTAGTGCGTTTTGTCCCTGATGAAACGATATTCAAGGGATATAAGTACAAAGATGATTTTATCGAGTCATTGTTGAAGAATTATGTTTATCTTAATTCCGGTCTGACAATTTTGTTTAACGGACGTCGCTTCCATTCAAAAAATGGTCTTGTCGATTTGTTGAATGAAAAAATGACGGCAGAACCTCTTTATCCGATCATTCACCTGAAAGGTGATGATATAGAAGTCGTGATTACGCATATCAATCAGTACGGGGAGGAATATTATTCTTTTGTTAACGGTCAGCATACGACACAAGGCGGAACGCATTTGACTGCTTTTCGTGAAGCGGCTTCCCGTACGATAAAAGAATTTTATAATAAGAATTTCGATTATTCCGATATTCGTAACGGGATCGTAGCGGCGGTAAGTATTAAAGTGGAAGAACCTGTTTTTGAATCTCAGACTAAGACGAAACTGGGCTCGCGGGATATAGGCCCTGAAGGTCCTTCGGTAAGTAAGTTTATCGGTGATTTCTTGAAAAAAGAACTTGATAATTATTTACATAAGAATGCAGAAACGGCAGATGCTTTGTTAAAGAAGATATTGGAGTCGGAAAAAGAAAGAAAAGCAATAGCCGGAGTTACTAAGTTGGCAAGAGAACGTGCCAAAAAATCGAATCTTCACAACAAGAAACTTCGGGATTGTCGGGTACATTATAATGATACGAAAGGAGACAATGTCGATCAGTCGAGCATCTTTATTACAGAGGGAGATTCGGCTACGGGATCTATAACTAAAAGCCGGAATGTCGAGACTCAGGCTGTATTCAGTTTACGTGGGAAGCCGTTGAATTCGTATGGTTTGACGCGTAAAGTCGTATATGAAAATGAAGAATTCAATTTATTGCAGGCGGCATTGAATGTAGAGGACGGCATGGACGGTCTTCGGTATAATAAAATTATAATAGCAACAGATGCCGATGTTGACGGCATGCATATACGGTTATTGCTGATAACATTCTTTTTGCAGTTTTTCCCGGATTTGATTAAAAAAGGTCATGTTTATATTTTACAAACGCCTCTTTTTCGGGTGAGAAATAAGAAAGAGACTTATTATTGTTATACGGAAGAGGAACGAATCAACGCAATATCGAAACTTGGAAGCAGTGCCGAAATAACCCGATTTAAAGGATTAGGAGAAATTTCTCCGGATGAGTTCCGTCATTTTATAGGACCGGATATGCGTCTTGATCAGGTTTCTTTGAAAAAAGAAGACCTCGTGAAAGATTTACTGGAGTTTTATATGGGGAAAAATACGATGGAACGCCAGAACTTTATAATTCAAAATCTTGTTACAGATGAAGACCTCTCTTAATAAGCGGATCGCTATATTTCCGGGAACTTTTGACCCGTTTACAATCGGACACATGTCGTTAGTCGAACGGGCATTGAACATGCTTGATGAAATAGTGATCGCCATAGGTGTCAATGAAGCTAAAAGTCAATACTTCAGTGTTGATGAACGTGTTCGTATGCTTGAAGATTTGTTTCGGTCAAATCCCAGAGTGAAAGTCCTTTCCTATAATTGCTTGACTGTGGATCTTGCTCGTCAGTGTCATGCTGGTTTTATTTTGAGGGGAATTCGCTCGGTGAATGACTTTGAGTATGAAAAAACGATTGCAGATGTAAATCGGAAAATATCGGGAGTGGAAACTTTGGTTTTATTTACAGAACCAGAACATACTCATATCAGTTCTACAATTGTTCGGGAATTATTAAGATACGGGCGTTCGGTAGATGAGTTCTTGCCGGATGGGCTCGTTCTTAGCAGATAAAATAAAAATAAATATAAGAAATTTTTAAGGATGAAAAGATTTATATATGCCATTGCGTTATTTCTGATTTTTTCGGTTTGCGCAAAGGCTCAAAGGCAAACGGATGCTTCTAAAAAGCTTAGTTTAGCTGCCTATGTGATTTCTACTCTATACGTAGATGATGTTAATGAGGATAAATTGACAGAAGATGCCATACGAGCTATGCTGGAACAACTTGATCCGCATTCTACTTATCTCGATCCGCAGGAAGTAAAGGATATGAGTGCATCTTTAGATGGTAATTTCGATGGTGTCGGCATCCAGTTTACCATGACAAACGATACGTTATATGTCATACAGACTGTGGCGGGAGGACCTTCTGAAAAAGTCGGTATTTTGGCAGGAGACAGGATTGTCGAGATTAATGACACCGTTGTTGCAGGTGTAAAAATGAGCACTAAGGATATTATGACTCGTTTACGAGGTAAGCGGGGAACGAAAGTTGATGTTACAGTACTTCGTAAAGATGTGCCAGATCCTATTCCGTTCAGGATAACAAGGGATAAAATTCCTGTTTATAGTATCGATGCTTCTTATATGGTCGATAAGCATACGGGATATATTCGTTTAAGCCGTTTTTCGGCTACCAGTGTACAGGAGTTTGTAGAGGCGATGTTAAAATTGCGTCGTGCGGGCATGAAGAATCTGATTCTCGATTTGCAGGGGAACGGAGGGGGATATTTGAATACGGCTGTAAAAATTGCAGATCTATTGTTGGCAGATGATAATGCCTTGATTGTTTATACAGAGGGGAGGCGCTCTCCTCGTACGGAGGAGAAAACATCTTCTAAGCATTTATTTCCTGACGGGAAATTAGTCGTGCTTGTAGATGAAGGTTCTGCTTCTGCTTCTGAAATTGTTTCAGGAGCGATCCAAGATTGGGACAGAGGTGTAATCGTAGGTCGCAGGACATTCGGAAAAGGGCTTGTGCAACGTCCCGTACCATTACCGGACGGTTCTATGATACGTCTTACGACAGCCCGTTATTATACTCCGTCGGGACGAAGTATTCAGAAACCTTATACAAAAGGCGAGGCAAAAGCATATAATGAAGATCTGATTAACCGTTATAATCATGGCGAATTATCAAATGCGGACAGCATTCATTTCCCGGATTCCTTAAAATTTTATACATTGAAAAATAAGAGAGTCGTATATGGCGGCGGGGGGATCATGCCGGATTATTTTATCCCTATCGATACTGCCCGTTATACGGATTATCACAGGGATATTGCGGCTAAAGGTCTAATAAACCAAGAAGTTACTTCTTATATCGATCGTAATAGAAAAGAGCTGAATGCGAATTATAAGAATATAGATAAATTTATTGCAACATTCGAAGTAGATGAAAAGATGTTGCAGGATCTTAAGTCGCTTGCTGAGAAAGAAAAGATAAAATATAATGAAGAGGAGTTCCAGAAATCTCTACCTTTGATTAAGGCGCAGTTAAAAGCTCTTATCGCTCGTGATCTGTTCGATATGTCTGCTTATTTTAAAATTATGAACCAGTATAATGATTCATATCAAAAAGCCCTTGAACTTATTGGGATGCAAGAGGCGTATGAACAACTTCTGAAAGGGAAATAGCCGGAATAGAAAAGAAATAGGTCGATAATCGTTTTTGTTATCAATTATTAACCGGTTATTGTGATTTGGGATATTCAGTAAATGTCCCTAAAAAGTAAGATGGCATATAAAGTCGATAGGGTATAATCACTTTATATGCCATTATTATTGCTCTTTTTCTGTGTTTTTTCATATA
>NZ_CEVCIF010000057.1:0-20397 GCF_982245605.1 Coprobacter fastidiosus
CCTACGACCCTCTGATTAACAGTCAGATGCTCTAACCGACTGAGCTACTGAAGAAGATTACATTCCCTTAAAAATGCAGTGCAAAAGTAATGTGTTATTTCCAATTATGCAATATATTTGCAGAAAAATTTTTCATTCACATAAAATACCCGTTTTTACAGACAGTAATAAATCGGAAGATCAAACATTGTGCCGGCCGGAAAAGGCACGACAAAAACAGACAAATGAGAGTAATAGGACTGGGAAATGCCCTGACAGACGTATTAGCAATTCTGAACTCTGACGAATGTATCCAAGAGATGGGACTTCTAAAAGGAGGAATGCAACTGATCGATGAAGATAAGTTATTGAAAATAATGGCAATGTTCGAGGACTTCGACACATTCATGGCAAGCGGAGGATCTACCGCCAATACATTATCCGGGCTTACTCGTATGGGGATAGAAACCGGTTTTATAGGAAAAATCGGCCATGACAGTTATGGGAAATTCTATCGTAAAGCTCTCGAAAATCACGGAATACAAACCCACCTTATCGAAGGAGATATTGCCTCAGGATGCGCTATGACTTTAATCACTCCCGATGGAGAACGCACTTTCGGAACTTATCTCGGAGCAGCAGCAACTCTTACGGCAGAAGAACTTTCTCCTCAAATGTTCAACGGATATGATCTCCTGCAAATAGAGGGATATCTGGTACAAGATCCGCACCTAATCCGCCGTGCCGTTCAATTGGCTAAAGAAGCCGGACTGAGAATTTCTTTGGATATGGCAAGCTACAATGTCATCAGAGAAAATCACGACTTTTTCCAAGAACTGATCCGGGAATATATCGATATCGCTTTTGCAAACGAAGAAGAAGCCTATGCCTATACCGGACACGAAGCTAAAGAAGCCGTGGCGATCTTATCCCGGGAATGCGACATTGCAGTAGTAAAATGCGGTTCACACGGGTCTATAATACAACAGGGCGACTATTATACCGAAGTAAAAGCGACTAAAGCGAAATGTATCGATTCGACAGGTGCCGGAGACCTGTATGCCGCAGGATTTCTTTATGCACTATCCATGAATCTGCCACTTGAAACAGCCGGAAAAATCGGATCGATTCTTTCCGGAAATGTTATAGAAGTCATCGGGACTGGCATGGATGATAAGCGTTGGGATGAAATAAAGTTAAAAGTCGGAGAAATTTTAAGAAAATAGAAAAGAGTTTTTCTACCTTAGAGCCTGTTTAATATAGGCTTTAAAACAAAATAATTATAATCGAGATAAAAATGATACGTTTTAACAAACGAACGATTTTAAATAAAGCCGGCATTCCGGCAGTCTGTTTATCAGCAATAATTTTGTTCGGGTCATTCACTCCGGACAAAAAAAACTTCGACATTGCCAAAAACCTGGAAATATTCAATGCTTTAATGAAAGAGCTGAATATGTTTTATGTCGATACGATAAACTCGGAAAAGGTAATTACCAAAGGAATAAACAGCATGTTAGGAAGTCTCGATCCTTATACCAACTATATCCCCGAATCCGAAAAAGAAGATTTCCGGTTTATGACGACCGGAGAATACGGCGGTATAGGCTCGCTAATCGTTTATCGTGACAGCGACACTTATATATCCGAGCCTTATGAAGGTATGCCGGCACAAATAGCAGGACTGAAACCGGGAGACAAAATAATAAAAATTGACGGAACTCCCACTCACGGATTAAAATCGGACAAAGTCAGTGAAATGCTTAAAGGCACTGCAAACACGGTTGTCATAGTAACTGTCGAACGCCCTGATGTCAAAGAACCTATTACCAAAGAAATCACCCGGAAAAAGATCCAGATGAATGCTGTTCCTTATTATGGAATTGTCGGAGATAAAACCGGATATATATATCTTTCTAACTTTACGGACAAGGCTGCCGGAGAAGTAAAAGATGCACTGTTAGATCTTAAAAAGAATCAACAAATAGAATCTTTGGTACTCGATTTGAGAGGAAATCCCGGAGGAATTCTGGAGGAAGCTGTACAGATCGTCAACTATTTTGTTCCCAAAGGAAAAGAAGTTCTCTCCACTCGTGGAAAAATAAAACAATGGGACAGAACCTACAAAACTACTCAAGAGCCCATCGATACGGAAATACCGCTTGTCGTATTGGTGAACAGCGGTTCGGCTTCTGCATCTGAAATCGTATCGGGAGCACTACAAGATCTCGATAGGGCAGTCATCGTAGGAGAACGAACTTATGGGAAAGGATTAGTACAATCCACCCGGACACTTCCGTACAACGGGACACTAAAAGTAACTACGGCAAAATACTATATTCCCAGTGGACGTTTAATACAGGCAATAGACTATTCGCACCGTAATCCGGACGGAAGCGTAGGACGCATTCCCGATAGTTTGACCACAGCCTTTAAAACAGCTAACGGTCGTATTGTGAGAGACGGAGGAGGAATTAAACCGGATATCGAAGTCGAAAAAGAGAATCCAGCAAATATCTGTTTCTATTTAGTAAACGATTTGATAATCTTCGACTATGCCAACCGATATGCGGCAAAGCATCCGACAATAGCTCCCATAGGAGAATTTAAACTGACAGATGAAGATTATAATGATTTCAAAGAATTTGTAAAAAGCAAGGACTTTAAATATGATCGTCAAAGCGACAAAGTACTCAACGAATTGCGAAAAGTAGCACAATTCGAAGGCTATCTTGACGAAGCATCCGAAGAATTTAAAGCTCTTGAAAACAAGCTGAGCCATAATTTAGACAAAGATCTCGATACCTTCCGAAAAGATATAGAAGAACTGCTTACTATAGAAATAGTAAAAAGATATTATCATCAAAAAGGAGAAATACGTCAATCATTACGAAAAGACGAAGACCTGGACAAAGCTTTGGAAATATTAAATGACAAGGCAGCTTATAACAAAATACTGAATATAAATCAAAATTTAAAATCTAAAAAATAGAAGCCAAAGTAATGTCACACCCGTTAGAATTATTTCGATTTTGTCCCGTATGCGGATCGAATAAATTCATCGAAAACAACAATCAATCGAAACGTTGCGAAACTTGCGGCTTCATTGATTACATAAATCCAAAAGCTGCAGTTGTGGCAGTAATAACCAATACAAGAGGCGATATTCTCGTATGCCGACGAGCCAAAGATCCGGCAAAAGGGACATTGGATATGCCCGGAGGATTTACAGACTTGAACGAAACGGCAGAAGAAGCTGTTATACGGGAGGTCAAAGAAGAAACCGGACTTACCGTAACGGCAACCCGATATCTGTTTTCTTTGCCTAATACTTATAAATATTCAGGACTGAATGTTCCTACTATGGATTTGTTTTTCGAATGCGATGTATTAGAAACATCCGGTATTACAGCGCAAGATGATGTAACCGAAGCATGGTTCATACCCCGAAACGAGATAGACCCGTCACAATTCGGTCTGACATCTATACAAAAAGGGATTCGAAGAATCATCAAAGAGAAAGAGAAATAAAACACGATTAGTTTTTATCTCTTTTTTCTGTGCAGAAGGTAAACTTCGGAATATATCTTTCCCAAAACAAAATTCTATATCGACAGCACGATCAATTCGATATTTCCGATCAAAGCAGCAACCTCGGTAAAAGAGCTTCCGACACAACCATAAATCTTGCATGTCCGCGAAAGTAAGTACAAATCGGTCAATCCGTTCTCTATTCCCTGTCGGCTATTCCGATCGCAACTCTCAAAAACCGTAATAATGCGATCTCCGAATCTGTCTAAAAGTTCATGTTTAACCTCGTCCGAATCGGAAGCGACAAAAAAACGGACATTCCCATCTATTTCTAATTCGTGCCTGATCGCTTTTATAAACAGTTCCAAAGGACTGCTCTGTATCGCTTTATTATTATCCGTTCGGCGAACATGAACCCCGATAGTACGTTCTCCGAAATGTTCAGCAACAAAATCATCAATTCTACGGGACAGCCTTCGATTAGGAGACATAATCTCTCTTATGTTCCGATAACTTCCCATATCATAACAAGATTCTATATATAAACGCTCCGTTTCAGAAATCAAATTCACAAGATTCTGCTCATCCCGCACGATAGGAATACAATTCGTCATACTCAATACCTTATCGAAATGCGAACGAAGATAATATTTAGAAAGCCATAGATTTTTTTTCACCGGACGATAATAACGGAGAAAATCAATTCGAGCAGCTTCTTTTACCGTAACATTTAAACTTCTCAACGGATTAAACAACGAATAAAAAGGAGCATTCAATTCCCGATTACGAAACCATACGATCTTCAACTTCACTCCGGCTTTCTGACAAGCATTCAAAACCGAAACAATCGCACGCATTCGGTTCGCCAAACCTCCGACGGGAACCAAACAGACCTCTTTATTTTCCTGATTCATTATATATAGCTTTCAATTAATCTCATCCCGAACAGGGTATATGCAAAAATATAAGATATTTCAGAATCTGACAAATAGAACAAACAGCCATTTAAATTTTATGGATAAAAAGATTTCACAAATAATCATGAAGAGATTACTTTACAGAAAATTAAAACAGACTCCAAGATAAATTCTCGATAACCTCAAAAGAAACGATCTTTTCCGAACTTTCTTTTTTCACAATATATCCGTATCTTTGCTTGTCTGAATAATGCATAACAACAACCGATAAATCGTTAAAGCTGTGGCAAAAGAAATGGTCGAGACTCCGCTGATGAAGCAATACATCGAGATGAAAGGAAAACATCCCGACGCTATATTGTTATTTCGGGTAGGAGACTTTTATGAAACTTTTTCGGAAGATGCCATAACTGCATCTGAAATTTTAGGAATCACATTAACCCGAAGAGCAAACGGCTCTGCTCAATACGTAGAATTAGCCGGATTTCCGCATCATGCACTCGATACTTATCTGCCCAAGCTCGTCCGTGCCGGTAAACGAGTGGCCATCTGTGAGCAACTCGAAGACCCCAAACTGACAAAAAAACTGGTAAAAAGGGGTATTACGGAATTAGTAACTCCGGGAGTATCCATAAATGACAACATCCTTAACCATAAAGAGAACAATTTTCTGGCAGGCATTCATTTCGGAAAAAATATTTGCGGAATTGCATTCCTTGACATCTCTACCGGAGAATTTCTGACTGCAGAAGGAAATTATGACTACATAGACAAATTGCTCAACAATTTCGGCCCTAAAGAAGTTCTGTTCGAGCGCAGTAAACGAAAACAATTCGAAGAACACTTCGGAACTAGATTTTTCACGTTCGAATTAGACGATTGGATCTTTACCGAAGACGCGGCAACCGACCGATTATTAAAACATTTCGAAACCAAAAATCTGAAAGGATTTGGTGTTCATACTTTAAAGAACGGGATCATTGCCGCCGGTTCATTGCTCTATTATCTCGATATTACACAACATAAACAAATTTCTCATATAACGGCTCTTTCTCGTATCGAAGAAGAACGCTATGTCCGCCTCGACAAATTTACAGTCCGTAGCCTGGAATTGCTCAATACGATGAATGAAGGCGGTAAAAGCCTATTGGATGTCATAGACCGGACAACAAGTCCGATGGGCGCACGTATGCTCAAACGCTGGATTGTATTTCCACTAAAAGATATACGTCCCATAAACGAAAGGTTGGATGTTGTAGAGTACTTTTTTAAAGAACCGGAGGTAAAAGAAGAAATAGACCAGCAACTTTCTCTGATCGGAGATATGGAACGACTCATATCCAAAGTGGCCGTAGGCCGTATTTCTCCTCGGGAAGTGGTACAGCTCAAGGTAGCGTTATCGGCAATAGAGCCGATACGGGATATTTGCATCCGATCAGGAGAACCTGTTCTACAAAGTATCGGAGAACAATTAAACCCCTGCTCGCTGATAAGAGACCGCATCGAGAAAGAGATAAATCCCGATGCTCCGACGTTAGTCAACAGAGGAGGAATTATCTGCAAAGGTGTAAATACTGAACTCGATGAACTGAGAGAAATGTCTTACTCCGGAAAAGATTATCTGCTTCATATCCAACAGAGAGAAATAGAACGAACAGGCATTCCGAGTTTGAAAATCAGCTTCAATAACGTATTCGGCTACTACATAGAGGTTCGCAATACGCACAAAGACAAAGTTCCGGAAGAATGGATACGGAAACAAACCTTAGTAAATGCCGAACGTTATATTACTCAAGAACTAAAAGAGTATGAAGAAAAAATCTTAGGTGCAGAAGAAAAGATCATAACTCTCGAAACCCGGCTATTTAATGAACTTATACTGGCATTGAATGAATACATACCTGCCATTCAACATGATGCCACGCAAATAGCCCGACTCGACTGCTTGCTGTCGTTTGCAAAAATAGCAAAAGAAAACCGTTATATCCGTCCCGAAGTAAACGATTCTTTAGAGATAGACATCAAAGAAGGCAGACATCCCGTTATCGAAAAACAACTGCCGCCGGGAGAATCATACATAACGAATAATGTATTGCTCAACAATGATACACAACAAATTATAATGATTACCGGGCCGAACATGGCAGGTAAATCGGCACTATTACGACAAACCGCCCTGATTGTGATCTTGGCACAAATCGGATGCTTCGTTCCTACCGAAGCTGCACATATCGGTGTCGTAGATAAAATATTCACACGGGTGGGAGCTTCAGATAATATCTCTTTAGGAGAATCTACATTCATGGTAGAAATGAACGAAGCCGCTGATATTCTGAATAATATATCTAACCGCAGTCTGGTACTTTTCGATGAATTGGGACGAGGGACAAGTACCTATGACGGAATATCGATCGCATGGGCAATCGTAGAGCATATTCACGAACATCCGAGAGCTCATGCCAAAACACTCTTTGCAACTCACTACCATGAGCTTAACGACATGGAGAAGACCTACAAACGAATCGCTAACTATAATGTTTCGGTCAAAGAAATAGATAACAAAGTTATTTTTCTCCGAAAGCTGGTAAAAGGCGGTAGTGAACACAGCTTCGGTATCCATGTGGCCAAAATGGCGGGAATGCCGCAAAGTATCGTCAAAAGGGCAGGGGATATACTGAAACAACTCGAAAGCAATAATCGGCAAGGAACTGTGTCTAAAAAGACGCCGGAAATAACTCCTGCTGCGGCAGGAGGCATGCAACTCAGTTTTTTCCAGCTCGACGATCCCGTTCTGAGTCAGATAAGAGACGAAATCATAAATATCGACATCAACAATCTGACACCGATGGAGGCCTTGAACAAACTCAACGATATCCGGAAAATTATCACCGGAAAATAAATACCTCATTAAAATGAACATAACCGATTTTGAAATAATGGCTCCGGTAGGCTCTTATGAATCGCTGACCGCAGCGATTCAAGGAGGAGCTAACTCTGTTTATTTCGGCATAGAAGGACTGAACATGAGAGCCCGCTCATCTAATAATTTCACAATACACGATCTGCACGAAATCGCCCGTATTTGCAGAGAAAACAACATGAAAAGTTATCTCACCGTCAACACGGTCATTTACGATGAAGATCTCACATTAATGCGAAGTATTATCGATGCAGCCAAGGAAGCCGAAATATCGGCGATCATTGCAAGCGATGTAGCCGCAATGACATACGCCCGAAGCATTGGTGTAGAAGTGCATCTTTCGACACAGCTCAATATTTCTAATGCCGAAGCTCTAAAATTCTATGCCCAATTCGCAGATGTAGTCGTACTTGCTCGAGAGTTGAACATGAATCAAGTATCTCACATATATCAACGTATTTGCGACGAGCAAATCAAAGGTCCGGGAGGAAAACTTATCCGCATCGAAATGTTCGCACACGGAGCTCTTTGTATGGCCGTATCGGGAAAATGTTACTTGAGCCTGCACGAAATGAATGCCTCTGCCAATCGGGGAGCATGTATGCAAATATGCCGGAGGGGATATACGGTAAAAGATAAAGACAGCGAGGTAGAACTGGATATTGACAATCAATATATCATGTCCCCGAAAGACCTGAAAACGATCCATTTTTTAAACAAAATGATCGATTCTGGTGTTAGAGTTTTTAAGATAGAAGGACGTGCCCGAGGAGCAGAATATGTCCGCACCGTAACCGAATGTTACAGGGAAGCGGTAGAAGCCTGCTTATCCGGAAGTTTCACCGATGAAAAAATCGAAAACTGGAACAACCGCTTGTCCACTGTTTTCAACAGGGGTTTCTGGAATGGCTACTATTTAGGACAACGGCTCGGAGAATGGAGCAAAAACTATGGTTCTGAAGCAACCAAAGTCAAAGTATATTTGGGGAAAGGAATCAAATATTTTTCTAAACTGGGAGTAGCCGAATTTCAAATGGAGACCTCATCTCTGAATGTAGGAGAAGAAATTCTGGTTACAGGGCCTACAACCGGAGCGATAACGGCAAAAGTCGAAGAGATAAGGGTAAATCTTAAACCAGTAAACAAAACAGTAAAAGGAGAACGGTTTTCTATACAATTAAACGAAAAGATAAGACCTTCCGACAAACTTTTTAAATGGGTGGACTCGGCAGAATTAAAAAACCGGAAATCCTGATGAATGAAAAACTTATATCATTCCGAGGATTTCCCAAATGATATAAGCGTATGAAAACAATAATAGCCGGAGCATCCGGATTTATAGGACAACACCTTTGCTCCATGTTAAAAAGCATCGGTGACGAAATCATAACCCTTTCTCGAGAAGATTTCATTACAGGTAAATTCGATCTTCTCGTTCATAAACTCAATGGAGCAGACCGCATATTCAATCTGGCGGGAGCTCCGCTAAACCGCCGTTGGACTCGTGAATATAAAAAAGAGATTTTCAACAGCCGCATACAAACAACAGCTAAGCTTGTTGCGGCAATTAACGAACAGCCAACTCCTCCATCCCTATTCGTATCCACGTCTGCAATAGGCTATTATCCGTCAGATGGCGCTTATATCGAAAACGCAGAAGTTTACACACCTACGTTCTTAGCTTACATTTGCCGTAAATGGGAAAAAGAAGCAGAACAAGTAACCCCGCAAACTCGTCTGGTCATTACCCGTTTAGCTCCGGTATTATCAACCGACGGTGGTATATTCCCGCCTTTAGCGTCTTTGTTTCGTTATGGGTTAGGAGGGAAAATAGGATCAGGGAAACAAGCTTTTCCTTGGATAATGTTAACCGATCTGTTACGCATCTACAGGTTCATCATCGAACATACCGAATTGAAAGGTGTTTTAAATTGTTCGGCACCGGATATTACAGACAATGCACTATGGGCAAAATCCCTCGGGCAAGAGCTTCGTCGTCCGGTATTATGGACAATTCCGCCATATCTGCTCAGAGCGATCTTAGGAGAAAGATCTGTACTACTCACTGAGGGACAACATGCCATTCCTTACAAATTAGAAAAAAACGGTTTCACTTTCGAATATACCAATATATGTGATGCATTAGACCGCCTTTGTGAAAAAAAGTCCGATATAACCTCCCATGTATTGGAATATTAAAAACCTGTTTAAATTTTATCCGAGTCGACATATAAACTCTAAAACTCGACTGTCAGTCCCAGCGTAGGCAATATAGTACCACTCTGCTGCCGGATATATTTCATTTTATAATGTTGATTTCCGTCAGGGTATATTTGCGGATCGACAACTCCCGTACTTACCAACACGGGCTGACTGTCATATTTAAAATTTCCGATATTTTGCAGATCGATATAAATACCGAGCATTACTCCTTTAAAATAAAACGATTTATCAAGGCGGAAATCAATTTGAGAAAACGTTTTCAAACGCCCGGTATTATACAAATCGTAGTCATAATAAGGACGAGCGGTAGCATCCCATGCCGACACAATAGAAGAGAGATTTTCATCATACGGTGTAAAAGGAGCTCCGCCCATAACCCTGAGTTTTAACCCGATATCCCAATTCTTCGGTAATTTATAAGTGCCCGATAGAGTAAGCAAATGCCTGTTATCCCAAGCTGAAGGCAGGTATTTCCCTGTAGATGGTTGGATAAACTGACTGCGGAAATAAGTATATGAAGTCAACAAATTAAATTTTCCACTGCCAAACCAGCGAAACATAAACTCGACTCCATAAGCCCTTCCACGTGCAGTAGAAACAGCCGCCTCATTCCCGGAAACGCCATAATCTACACCTTTACAAGCCAAAGGAATGCCATCTTGCAAGGAAAGTGGAGCATGACTATATTTTTTATAAAAACCCTCGATTGTAGCTTCAGCGTTTTTCCCAAAATGATATTCCACTCCGAGTGAAGTTTGATCAGAACGTTGATACAATAATCCGTTTGCTTTATTCACTAATATACCAAATTCCTTATAACCCATTGTCGTATACGCAGGAAGCTGATAATAGCGCCCGACTGTTCCGTTCAGATAAAAATTCGGAAAAAAATTATACGAAAGGGAAAGTCGGGGAGAGAACTGCTTGAGCGGATTATTCATTTTAGAAGAGTATGTATTCGCATCAAACCTGACACCGAGAGAAGCCGTAAAACGTTCATCCGGAGACTCATATCCGGCAGTTGCAAAAACGCCCCATTTAAAAAGATTCAAATCTGTCTCATAGAGAATCTCTTTCGCCTGCTCCGAAAAAATTTTCTGAAAAGTCCGATTTGTATAAGTCACATAATCTAAATTCACACCGGCATTTACATTAAAATTTCCAAATAATGAACGATTCTCAAAACGGAAATGATTCTCTATTTCATCCGAATTATAACGTAAGGTCAGATTTTCTTGAGAAGACTCGTCATTATTCAGATATTTTCGGTTATTGTTATTCATAAAACTCCGACTCAATACCAACGTTTGAGTATGCCGGCCGGCATAATGTTTATACACAGCTCCAAGTGTGTACGTCTGCTGCTTAATTACCGGAAGATAATTCAATAAATATTGTTTAGACTCATCTTTAGGATCTGTATCGGTATTTAATTTCATATTATCGATAGCCCCCAATCCTATCCATGTCAGCTCATGAGCTTGAGAAAAACGAGTCTTAATTTTAAACTGAGCATCCGTATAACGGGGAAGAAACGGCATATCGAGCACTTTGAAAAGAAGTTGCAGATAAGACTGTCGCACAGATACCAGATAAGTTGTTTTTTTATTCTTGGTAATATAGCCATTAGATGTCAAAGATACTTCAGATGCTCCTACTGTAGCTTTTACGGTACGTTTTTCCGTATTTCCGTCGAGCAATTTAAAATCCAATACCGAACTGAGCGCATTTCCCCGATTGGCAGGAAACGCTCCGGTATAAAAATTAACCTCTCTAATAAAATCGGCATCTATAATGCCGACAGGTCCTCCCGAAGCTCCTTGTGTACTAAAATGATTTATATTCGGAATTTCCACCCCATCTAAATAGAACCGGTTTTCGGATGGACCACCCCCTCGTACCAACAAATCATTTCGATATCCGTTTCCGACAGCAGAAGCTACTCCCGGAAACGAGTTGACGACTTTAGAAATATCCCGATTAGCTCCCGGACTTTTCTCTATCTCCTGTAATCCGATCACTCGGGAGGAAATAGGACTTTCCAACGATCTTCTGAACGGAGATGCGACCACCTCGATTTCTTTCAAATCGACCTGATTCTCTTCCAACTCCGCATCGATGCGATAATCATGAGATGAAACCCTAAACTCCGGTGTCACGCAGGTTCTATAACCGACAATAGAAAACTGTAACCGATACATTCCCGGAACAAGATTCTCAATCACATAATTTCCAAGACTGTCCGTCATTACTCCTTGCGTAGAATTCCATACAGATACCGATGCAAAAGACAACGGCTCTCGGCTCTCCCGATCCACCACTCTCCCTTTTACCGCATAAGTTTGCTGTGCTTGTCCGTCAAAAAAGAATAAACACATCAAAAGAAGAGAAATAAAGAACTTTTTCATAACATCCGGTTTTTATACCTTTGTGTAAAATAACGAAATGCGGACAAATTTAGTTCTATTTTTCATAAAGCTCCAAAATATATGAAACAACCTCAAATCGAAATAACGGCAGACGGATCGGCGACACTATATATTCCCGAAATAGATGAACATTATCATTCCGTCAAAGGCGCACTAACCGAATCGTTGCATATATTCATACAAACAGGATTCTACTATTCAAAAGCCGATCCTTTGACAATTTTCGAAGTCGGGTTCGGAACAGGGCTAAACGCCTTTCTCACATTACTCGAATGTGAAAAGCTTCAAAGAAAAACCGTTTACCACACAATAGAACTCTATCCTTTGACAACAGAACAGGCAAACAGCCTCAAATATCAAGACACGATCGCTCCGGAACAAGCAACGCTTTTCGAAACAATACATCTGGCAGAATGGGATAAACCGATCGAAATAACACCGAATTTCACTCTACACAAAATAAAGGGAGATATGGGACAAATAATTTTACCCGACCAATCTTTCGATTTGATATATTACGATGCTTTCGCTCCGGAAAAACAGCCGAATTTATGGAGTGAAGAGATATTCGAAAAAATAAGCCGATCGATGAAATCCCAAGGAATACTCACAACTTATTGTGCAAAAGGCGAGGTAAGAAGACGGTTACAAAGAGCAGGACTCATCGTGGAAAGGCTGCAAGGTCCACCGGCGGGGAAACGGGAAATATTGAGGGCCATAAAACCATAAAATACAAATGATTGAAAAAATAAAGTTAATAAATAAGAAGTTAAGACAGCAACCATAAAGTTTTTTTATTTTTGTTTGATAAAGCAAACACAATCTATACAAAACGTAAATCGACATGAAACGGAGTTTATTATATACTTTATTGTTCTGTTTAAGTTTATCCCTGTATTCCGTTCAGGGACAAGTGTCTTACCGAAGTGAAACGCCTTATATCATTTTTGCGAAAGGGAAGAAAATGTTTCAGGTACACAATTATAACGGATGCATCGATTTATTGACCCGTTTCAAGACACTCAGTAAAGACACGAAACTGAATCAGGAAGCCGACTATATGATTGCCGTATCGTCCTATGCCAACCGGAGTCCGCAAGCCTTAAAGCTCTTGGAAAGATTCATAGAACAATACGGTTGGTCCTCCGGTATCCCCAAAGCCCGGATGCTGATCGGGAATCTTTACCTATTCGACCGGAAATATGAAAAGGCCAATCGCCAATACGCTTTAGTAGATATGGAGCGATTATCTCCCGAAGATCAGGAGGAGTACCTTTTCAGAGCCGGATTATCACAACTAAAAAGCGGAAATACAGAAAAAGCAAAGCCTTATTTTTCCGCACTTAGTTCGGTAGGGAAAAAATACCGGGAAGCATCGATATACTACAACGCCTATATCGATTACACCGGCAAACAGTACAACGGAGCAAAAGCCGGCTTTTCTCAAGTAAAAAGCAACCCGGAGTTCGGAGCTAATGCGAAATACTATTTAGCCCAAATAGCTCTTAATGATCAACAATACGGTCAAGTTATACAAGAAGGGCTACAATTATTATCCGAATATCCCGATCATGAATTCAACTCCGAGATAAACCGCATTGTCGGAGAAAGCTATTACTATGAAGGAGATAACGATAACGCTATCCAATATCTGAACCGTTATGTAACGAACACAAAAGATCCGCTACGCGAAAGTTTATATTTATTAGGCATTGCATATTTCAAATCAGGGAATTACCCGTCTGCCATCGAATATCTGAAACAGACAACGACAGGTAATGACGCTTTAATGCAAAACGCATATCTCTATTTAGGACAAAGTTATCTCAAAACCGGAGATAAAACGAATGCGCGACTTGCCTTCGACATAGCTTCACGATATGATTTCGACCGTCAAGTACAAGAAACGGCATTATACAACTATGCCTTGAATATTCACGAGAGCACAGTATCTCCTTTTGGAGAATCGGTAACTGTTTTCGAGAAATTTCTAAATCTATTTCCCTCTTCAAGATATGCAGACGCAATTAATGATTATCTGGTCGATGTTTATATGACATCCCGCAATTATGGCGCGGCATTGAACTCTATCAACAAAATCAAAAGGCCCACCGATAAAATTATGAAAGCCAAACAGCGCATTCTTTTCCGGCTTGGTACTGAAAGTTTCACGAACAATAATCTTTCTGAAGCCCGAAAATATTTTTCGAGTGCGATTCAATTGGGCAATTATGATGCAAATGCCCGCTCACAAGCATATCTGTGGAAAGGAGAATGCGACTACCGCGAAGGGAAATTCGCCGATGCGGCAGCCAATTATCGCCAATACCTTTCTTCAAACAAAAACATCGATCCTTTAGCTCGTTATAATCTCGGGTATGCATATTTCAAACAGCACGATTTCGTCTCTGCCCGAAACAGTTTCCAACAATATGTCAATTCCTCGAAAGAGAGTTCGGCAACAAACATGATAGCCGATGCATGGAACAGAATCGGAGATTGTTTCTACTCTGCAAGGCAATTTGCACAAGCAGAAGAGAGTTATGCCAAAGCAAGAGAAATTGCTCCGACGACCGGAGACTATGCGCTTTACCAGAAAGGAATAATGGCGGGACTCCAAAGAAAATATAATGAGAAAATATCTATACTTCAGAATCTTTTACAAGACTATCCGCACTCGGAATACATTGATGACGCTTTATTAGAACAAGGGCTTACCTACACGGCGATACAACAAAACGACCGGGCAGTATCGGTCTTTGAGAAACTGATACGGGAATTTCCCCAAACAGTACCCGCCCGCAAAGCCGGCATACAATTAGGTATCGCATATTTCAATAGCAACCAACCGGAAAAATCGATTGCCGCTTATAAACAAGTCATAGGGAATTATCCCGGAAGCGATGAGGCTAAAGTAGCTATCGATGACTTGAAGGCGGTTTATCTCGACCAAAATGATATTGCAGCTTACGCTTCTTATTTAGAATCTCTCGGAGGGGCAGTGAAATATGAAGTTTCCGAACTCGACTCATTAGCCTTCTTAGCGGCAGAAAGGGCGTTTTTAAAAGCTCCTACAAATTCTTCGGCAGACGGACTGATAAAATATATTCAGACTTATCCTGAAGGAGCATTTCTGATTCCGGCACACTATTATTTAGGAAGTTTCTATTATGATCAGAAAAAATACGACGAAGCCGAAGCCGAACTTCAAAAAGTGCTGCAACAACCGGATTCTCCGTTAGCAGAAGAAACATTGGTCAAACTGTCCGACATACAGGTTATCCGCAAAGAATATCCGACCGCCCTGAATACATATAAAGTACTCGAAATAAAAGCGACAGGAAAAGAGAACCGCCTCACGGCAAGACTCGGTATATTGCGAATGGCAAAAGAACTGAAACAGAACGAAGAAATAATAGCCATAGCCAATAAACTTTTAGAAGACCCGAATCTCTCTCCGGAATGGATGTCCGAGGCCCGATATGAAAAGGCTAACGCTCTTGTTTCGACAGGAAACATCGATAAAGCGGCCGAAGAATGGAAAATTCTTTCCCGGGATACCCGTACCTCCCAAGGAGCTGAAGCAGCCTATCGGTTAGCCCAATACTATTTCGACCGACAAAAAAGTGCCGATGCCGAAAAAGAGATAAACCTTTTCATCGAAGCAGGAACTTCTCATCAATATTGGCTTGCCCGGGCATTTATTTTATTGGCGGACATAAATATTGCCAAAAAAGAAAATTTCCAAGCAAAACAATACCTTTTGAGCCTTCAAAACAATTACAATGCTCAAGATGATATTCAAAACATGATAGAAAACCGATTGAAACAAATAGGTAAATAACTTCGTAAAACAGAAAGCCTATGAAAAAGATGTATGTATTTGTAGCACTACTGTCGACTTGCAGTATTGCTTCGGCTCAAGAAAATAAAGAAGAATCCCTGAAAAGGGAAGTAACGATAGAGAAAGAATTTACCCCAATCGTAAACGACGCCTCCAAAATAAACACGTTACCCGAAATAGATAATCCCGTAGTCACCAAACCGTCTATCCGTTATTCGGATTGGGCTGTACCGATGACTACAGGGCCTATACTGCAAATACTCCCTTCCGGAAATTTCGGAATGCAACCGGCCGTCAATCCGAAACAAAGCTATATAAATTTGGCAATGGGGAACTATTTAAATGCCGCAGCCAATGCCGGATTCAGAATATTCGACAGTGAAACCGACCAGTTAGGAGTATGGTATCAACACAGTTCGACAAACGGAAAGCTAAAATATCTGGAAAACGATAAAAAAGTGACTCAACGAAGAAATGACAACATTCTGAATTTAAGTTATAAACATACTTTCGAAAAATTGTCATGGAAAATAGGAGGGGCATACCGCAGCAATGCTTTCAATTATTACGGAATGCCTCTTATCCCCGAAATAATGGATATTATTCCCGAAAGTATGAAAACATTCAAAATGACAAACCAACAACGCGTGCAACAATATTCTCTGCATACGGGGATAGAATCCAAAGACAACGAAAAACTGAATTATGACTTATCGGTAGGATACAACGGATATAAAAGCAGGCTCGGGTTTCTTTACGAGGATAAAAACGGACTGACAGAAAACCATATAGAGACTCGTTTTAACCTCAGTGCACCGTTCGGCAAATATTATGCCATCGGGTTAGGAGTAGGAATGGATAACCTGATTTACAGTCAAGATCAATATAACTATACCGTTATTCGTCTAAATCCGAATTTCAATATTACCAAAAACAATCTGAAATTCAGGGCAGGACTTAATGTAGATATCTCATTCGATGACGGTACGACTTTCCGCTTCGCTCCGGATTTGAATCTGGAGTGGGAGTTCGAAAAATCATTCTTCTTGTTTACTTCTCTTGAAGGAGGCAAAGAGCTCAACACGATGAACAAAATGTCCGTACGGAGCATATATGCCGACCCGTCCCATCCGGCAACAAATTCTTACACTCCGGCAGATTGGACATTCGGACTCAGAACAAATTATCTGGCAAATTTTAATGTAAACTTATACACCGGAATAAAAACAACGACAGATGCATTATTCGATTACCGGACTTTGATCGCCTACGACGGAGTACTTTCACGAGATGTCATTTCATTTTTCGCAATGGATGCCTATGCTTGGAAAGTCGGATTCGATATAAACTACAAATACAAAGATCGGGTAAAGGCACAGATCAACTGGGCTCATAATGAATGGCATTACCGACATGGAAAAGGAAAGATACGCACAGCTCTTCCGGTAAACGAGTGGAATCTGGGTCTTGATGTAAATGCGACAAAACATCTGGCCTTTGATCTGGATATTTACTTAGCAAACGGGCGTGAATACCGGAATACTATAGAAACAGATCTGAAACCGGATGCAGATTTTTTCTCTTTCGGAAAAATGAAAAATATTTTCAATGTCAATTTAGGAGCAACCTATCGCTTCAACGACAGTGTTCACTTATTGGTACAAGCCAATAACATATTCGCACAACATTACAACCTGTACTACGGAATGCCGGCACAACGTTTCAATATCATGGCAGGAGTAGGGGTATGCTTCTAATATAGATATAAAAGGCTGTAAAAACAGAGACAGAATAAACAAATTTGCAAATATTACCTCTCTTTAAAGGCAAATCACAAAGGCGGTAAATAGAATATTTCACAAAGAAAAAACTCTATTTACTGCCTTGTTTTTGATAATCATAAAAATTTTTAACAGCAAAAGTTCTGAAATTCAATCAGTTTTTTTTCTAATTTTGCCGCACACTTGAAATTTGTCCGATTTCATCTGAAATAACATCGAATAAATTTTCAGCCTATTCTCATTATTTCAGAAACAAAAACGGCACTATAAATCTGAGAAAAAAAACAAGTGCCTCAAAAAACAGTTATAAATAAGAAACAAACTCTCAAGAGTAGAAAATAAAAACTGCTATATGCAAAAAAATTTAGTAATAGTCGAATCTCCAGCAAAAGCGAAAACCATTGAAAAATTCTTAGGAAAAGATTTCAAGGTGCTCTCAAGTTACGGACATATCCGCGATTTGAAGAAAAAAGATTTCAGTATTGATATAGAACACAATTATACTCCTATATACGAAATACCTGCCGATAAGAAAAAGTTGGTAGAAACATTAAAAGAAGAGGCCGCAAAAGCTGAAACCGTTTGGTTGGCATCTGATGAAGACCGGGAAGGAGAAGCTATAGCATGGCACTTATATGAAGTATTGAAATTGAAACCGGAAAATACGAAACGAATCGTATTTCACGAAATTACGAAAAGTGCGATACTAAACGCTATCGAACATCCAAGAAGCATAGATCTGGATCGCGTAGATGCACAACAAGCACGAAGAGTTCTCGACCGAATCGTCGGGTTTGAGCTCTCTCCTGTATTATGGAAAAAAGTAAAGCCTGCACTGTCGGCCGGCCGAGTACAATCGGTTGCTGTCCGTCTTATCGTAGAACGGGAAAGAGAAATACAGAATTTCGTTCCTGAAGCCGCATACCGGGTTATTGCGACCTTTTTAATTCCGGGAGAAAAGAATGTTCCTGTCGAACTAAATGCAGAACTGAACAAGCGTTTCAAAACAAAAGAAGAGGCTCTGGCCTTTCTCGAACAATGCAAAAATGCAAATTTTTCAATCGAAGATATTGCCGTAAAGCCGGTACATAAATCACCTGCCGCACCGTTTACGACATCTACTTTACAACAAGAAGCAGCCCGTAAACTCGGTTTCTCGGTATCTCAAACGATGTTGGTTGCACAACGTCTTTACGAATCAGGGTTCATTACCTATATGCGTACCGATTCGATGAATTTGTCCAGTTTGGCAATCAATACGGCAAAAGATGAGATTATCTCTACGCTAGGTGAAAAGTACCTGAAAATAAGAAACTATCATACCAAGTCGAAAGGAGCGCAAGAAGCCCACGAAGCTATTCGTCCGACTTACATCAATAATCATGAGATCGATGCCCCTTCCCAAGAACGACGTCTATATGAATTGATATGGAAACGTACCATAGCCTCTCAAATGAGTGATGCCGAATTGGAAAAAACGACAGCAACCATAAAAATCTCGAACAGAGCCGAAAAATTTGTAGCTATCGGTGAAGTTTTAAAATTCGACGGATTCTTGCGCGTTTACCTCGAATCTCAGGATGAAGAATCGGATACAGAAAACAACAGCAAGATGCTGCCGCCTATCCACATAAACGAAAACCTTACAATATCCGAGATCGAGGCGACAGAACGTTTTACCCAACGCCCGGCACGTTATACCGAAGCGAGTCTGGTGCGGAAGTTAGAGGAATTAGGCATAGGACGGCCTTCAACATACGCCCCGACAATATCGACGATACAACAACGTGAGTACATTGAAAAAGGCGACCGGGAAGGAAAAGAAAGATCATATAATATTCTGACCCTGAAAAATAATCAGATTATAGACAAAACCAAGACTGAAATCACCGGAACAGAAAAGGCTAAACTACTCCCTACCGATATCGGGATAGTCGTAACTGATTTTCTCACCGAATTTTTCCCGGATATTTTGAACTATAATTTTACGGCAAACGTCGAAGAAAAATTCGACCATATAGCCGAAGGTAAATTGGAATGGACGAATGCAATCGATAATTTCTACAAATTATTTCACCCGGTTGTAGAAGAAGCAAAATCACTCCGAATGGAGCATAAGGTAGGAGAACGGATATTGGGAACTGATCCTAAAAGCGGTCGTCCGGTATCGGTCAAAATAGGAAGATTCGGACCATTGGTACAAATCGGAACGCCGGAAGACGAAGAAAAACCGTTATTCGCCTCCTTATTAAAAGGGCAATCGATGAGTTCCATTACACTGGACGAAGCACTCAGGCTTTTCGATCTGCCCCGAACATTAGGAAACTTCGAAGATAAACCCGTAACTGTCGGTATCGGAAAATTCGGACCTTATATCCGGCACGATAACAAATATGTTTCTTTACCAAAAACTTACGAGCCTCTTTCCGTGACATTAGAAGAAGCTATCGACATTATCCATCAAAAACGGGAACAAGAAAGCCAAAGACTAATCAAAAGTTTCACGGAAGAGCCCGATCTGGAAATACTGAACGGCCGCTACGGAGCATACATAGCATATAAAAAGAAAAATTATAAAATTCCCAAAGGAAGCGAACCGGCATCTCTTTCATTGGAAGCCTGTTTGCAAATTATAAAAGAGAGTGAAGAAAAACCAGCAACAAAAAAACATACAACAAGCAAAAAATCAGCAAAATAAAAGCATAAAGAACTAACTCGTAAAAAGGGGCTGTCCAAAAAGTCGGATAGCCCCTTTTGCTATTGTTTATTTCGG
>NZ_CEVCIF010000058.1:0-19981 GCF_982245605.1 Coprobacter fastidiosus
TCTAAGAGAGCCTCTTAATAATGTTAAACCATCCAACTTTTGGGGTTCATGTCATAAATGAGCGGACTCTTTTATTTTAAGATAACAAAATACTATACTAAATATAGAATCTTTAAGAGCCTGTTTAATTTCATTCGGGTCAGCTTTGAGAAATTCTTTTGAGAATGTTTTGCCGTTTCTATAAAGAGGATATCGAATTACCACAAATGAAAACTAAAAAAACAGATTAGAAAAAAACGTAAAGACGGCTTGATAATATTTTTTGACGGAAAATTTAGACTATAGGCTCTAAAACTACCCGAAATGAAAATAACCTTGAATACATTTATTACTGAAAAAAAGTTCATTATCCTGTTTCCGACAATATATTTTCCCTTCACGAGCTAACCAGCCGATAGCAGAAAAAAGATCGTCTCGTGTCATATCTAATTTAGAAACAAGCTGACTGACAGAAAATTCAGAACCGCTCTCCAAAAGATTCCATAACATTCCCGCATTTTTTCCGATAGGTATCATTTCCATAGCATTTTTATTTTTAAAGTTCATGTCTCAAGATAACTCAATTTATTTAGAAAAACAAATTTCCATATCAAAAATGAGTATAAACAATTTATAAGATCGTCTATATAACGAATCACAATTACTATTTATATTGAACTGAAATAACAATACAAATAAAAAAGCAGATATAATGAAGACTTTTTTACAAATCTATCGCAAGACGTATAAACAAATATAGGTAATTTAGAGCCTGGATTTCGTAAAATTCTCGCTCTAAATTTTATAACAATAGGGATCAAAGATTTTTTACTTACAAAAAAGTTAAATTAACAGCATCACTTCAATATCACCATCACATCTCTCGCACCATGAGCCCCCATAACCAATGCTTGCTCTATATCTGCAGTTTTAGACGGTCCGGAAATAAACACGCCAAAACCGTATTCTCCCGTATCGATTTCCTCGTATGCCTCGTGCATATTATTTACGATATTCTCCTTATCTAATAAAATAACGAGTTTTTCCGCAATAAAATAAACAGCTCGCAACTTTACATCTTGCTCTATCCAGACAGCCCCATTTTCCGCTACACCGATCTTACCTGAAACAATTGCAAGATCCGTACCGTCCAAATCCGCCGGGTCAGCGACATCATCCGGATTAAATGTCGCACAAGAAATTTCACTGATATTAGAAGCTATACGCTTTGCTTCGGGATATGCTTTTATGATTATATCGTTAATATCCTCACCCTTATTCAACAGATGCGATTCTCCACCGACTTGTTTTACCATACTTTGAAATTGCATTATCACATCCGGATAGACTAAAGCATGCTTTTTCAAAGTTTCCAATTCCGGTTTTTCATATTTTTTATGCACAGCATTCCGGATATTCTGCAATATATTTTCTCTACTGCTCATATTCACTTCACATCTCCATTTTTCCACATTTCATTAAAACTCTTTCCTGAGAATTGCGGCATCTCACGACCATTCCCCCAAGTATTCAATTTATTATAAATAAGATAACGGGGCATGTGATTAGATAACGGGGCTAATCTCAATGCTGTATTAAAAATCGGAGGACGTTTCATTATAAATTTCATACCTCCGGACATCATTTTTTTCATTCGATCAGCTTTATTAAATTTATCCAAATCTTGTCTCCACAAATAAATTTGTTCTGCCAAATCTACCTTAGCGGGGCAAACATTCGAGCATGAATAACACAACGAACAAGCAGAAACATTATCTGAATACTGCAACGGAGCTTTCAACATTCCCAAATTGACACCTATAGGTCCGGGAATAAAATAGGTATATGAATAACCTCCGCTTCTACGATATACGGGACACGTATTCATACAAGCTCCACAACGTATGCAATTCAATGCTTTTATGTGATTTTGATCTGCAAGAATTTTACTGCGCCCGTTATCGACCAATATAATATGAAACTCACCTCCTGCTCTCGGCTTACGATAATGAGAGGTATATGTCGTTATAGGTTGTCCTGTTGCCGAACGCGCCAATAGCCGGGTAAATATGCTTAAAGATTTACGGTCCGGAACAATTTTCTCTATTCCGAAAGCCGCAATCTGCAATTTAGGCTGAGAAACTCCCATATCGGCATTTCCTTCATTAGTACACACGACAACTTCACCCGTAGATGCCACGGCAAAGTTGCATCCGGTCATTGCGGCTTCTGCATGAATAAATTTTTGGCGAAGATTCTTCCGGGCAGCATGAGTTAAATAAGTAGGGTCAAAATTTCCTTTTTCCGTACCCATCTCTTTTTCGAATAATTTCCCGACCTGTTCTCTCTTTATATGAATAGCAGGAAGAACAATATGGCTGGGTTTAAGATGCATCAATTGCAAAATACGTTCACCCAAGTCACTCTCCACTACCTCAATCCCTTTACTCTCAAGAAAAGGATTCAATTCACACTCCTCCGCCAACATCGACTTGCTCTTAATAAAATGCCTGACACCATGCTGTTCCAAGATGCGATAAACGATGTTACAATACTCCTCACCATCCTTCGCCCAATGTACATGAGCACCATTTGCCTGCGCATTTGCCTCAAACTCCACTAAAAGCTCATCCAAATGGCTGTTACTATATAATTTGGTAGCACAGGCCATATCACGCAGCTCTTCCCATTCAGGAACTTCCTTACTCAATTTATCCCGTTTTTCTCTTACCAACCAAAGAGTTTCATCATGCCATGCAGCCTGTTTTTTGTTTTTCAAAAACTCTGCTGCCGCTTTAGAATGCTTCGTACTCATAATCCTGCTGCTAAAACTTCAACTATGTGCAATGTCTTTATCGGTAATTTCTCTCGGAGAATAATACCGTTCTGATGCATTAAACACGAACTGTCTGCTCCCACAATATATTCTGCTCCGGTAGCTATATGCCGCATTACTTTATCATGTCCCATCTGTACAGATACGGCATCTTCTTCTATGGCGAACATACCGCCGAAACCACAACATTCGTCTCTTCGTTCCGGTTCTACGATTTCTATTCCTTCCACCAAAGACAATAAATCCCGCAATTTACTGAAATATGGGATATTCAATTCACTCGGAGACGACAAATTCATCAAACGAACCCCATGACAGCTATTCTGGATACTTACTTTATGAGGAAACCTCGCTTTCAGAGAAGTCGGTTTAATCACATCATGAATAAACTCACAAATATCATATATTTTACCTTCACTGGCGCAATGATGCTTATCTTTTTGCAACAGCCGTCCATAATTATCCCGAACAAATACGACACAACTTGCCGAAGGTCCTACTATATAATCGTAATCTTTAAAACGTTCATCAAAACGACGGGCTAAATCAACTGCTTCATTTTCAAACCCGGCATTCGCCATCGGTTGACCGCAACAAGTCTGGTCTATCGGATAATCAATATCTACGCCCAAACTTTTCAGCAACTTATATGAAGCAATGCCCACTTGAGGATATACCGCATTGATATAGCAAGGGATAAATAGAGCTACTTTCATCATCTTCCAAGGAATATTCAATTCTACTATGTTAAATACAAAATTAAAAGAAAGATGCATAGCGAACAAGAATATTTTCCAAAAACAATAGCGTATCTTTGCTGTCGTTTTTCCGATAAATTATACTTAACGGAAAAAAGAACGCAAACGGTTGATCTATTATTCAATTATAAAAACATGAACACAAAAACCAAAGGTTATATCTTAGGTATTATCGCAGCTGCAGCTTACGGAATGAATCCTCTGTTCGCTCTCCCTCTATATAAAGCAGGAATGAATCCGGATTCTGTTCTTTTTTTCAGATATCTGTTCGCTATTCCGGTATTAGGAATCATGATCAAGGCAAGAGGACGCAACTTCAAACTACAACGAAAAGAAGTATTGCCATTGGTCATCATGGGGCTATTAGTAGCTCTCTCCTCATTAGCGCTATTTTTAAGCTATAATTATATGGAAGCCGGCATTGCATCAACATTGCTATTTGTTTACCCGATTATGGTAGCTCTGATCATGGCTTTCGTTTTTAAAGAAAAGCTGACTCTGCTAACGATTTCTTGTATTTTGTTGGCATTAGTCGGCATCGGATTACTCTATAAAACAAGTAGCGGTTCAACTCTCAGCACGACCGGAATAATTTTAGTAATGGTCTCCGCCCTCTCTTATGCAATTTATATAGTCGGTGTCAACAGGTCGATATTAAAAGAAATTGCAACACTCAAACTTACTTTCTACATTTTATTATTCGGAATGACTCTATTTTTGGTACGTGTCGATTTCGGGAAAAGCTTACTCACTGTCGATACATGGTATCTTTGGGGCAATTTAATAGCTTTGGCTATTTTCCCGACAGCCATATCCTTCCTCTGTACTACTCAGGCTGTTCAATATATAGGATCTACTCCGACTGCAATTCTCGGAGCATTAGAACCCCTGACCGCCGTTTTTTTCGGAGTAACCGTTTTCGGGGAGGTTCTGACTCCAAGATTATGCTGCGGAATATTAATGATTATTTTGGCTGTAACCCTTATTATCGCAGGAGGAAATATAACTACTTATATGGTTCGTTTCAGGAAAATGTTTCCTAAACTTCCGATTAAAAAGAAAGCCATTCATTAAAAGCCCTGTTTAAATTCCGGCAGTTAAAGACGCTACATTATCAACCAAGAACGTTCAACCTCTTTTTTCCGGATGCCAATTTATTGATTCCCATTATACACCATACAGACAAAACAAACGGCGCAGTTAATGTAACCATTCCAAATTTCATCCCGGTAAACTGTAATAATATCGATATCAAGACAGATAACACTGAATAAAATGCGCCTTTCCATGTTTTATCTCCTAAAGCAATTGCGCATAACACACCATTATATCCCATCAGCCCCATATTCAACATCGAATATTCGACTCCCCAAAATAATGAAACGACAACAGAAAGCAAAGAGGCCATTACTACATAAAAAGCATTCAAACGGGAATTTATAAAAATTGCCGCTAAAAAAAACAAGCCGGAAACGATTGTCTCACCCTGAAACATTACCTGACCGATATTCAGACTGAACGCACGAAACAAGTCCGGCTTACACTCTATAACAGAAGAAGATGTCGGCAATAATAATGAAGGGAAAAAAAATGAACATATACCCAATAACAACCATACTGTTATAATAAACGGGGCTGTAAATCCCGGCAACCATCTTTGACTACCGAATAATCGGGTAACCCATGTAGAAAAAGCAGATGCGATAATCATCAATAATAAAGATACCAACGAAATTTGCATAAATACGCCTATTGCTATTCCCACTAACGTACCGTTAAAACCATACAACCCGGCTCTTATATCTTCCTGCTTATATCCCGACAAGTATGCTGTCAGTATACCTGCGCCATTACCGGCTAAAGCCAATAATCCTATCTGCCATGAATTGAGAAATATCCCCAATAGCATTATTATTCCGGACAAAGCATTGTTCTGAAACATTACTTGCCCGATTCCTCTACCCAATGTAAACAATGTGCTATTCACAAGTTTCGACTCTTAAACGGCTTTATCAAGACTATAATACAATTTTCCGAATATACGATTCACTTCGTATAATATACACTCCCGGCAATAGAGGTATAGAAATATGTTTTATACGGTCTTTTATCGAAAAGGCTAAAGAGCCGTTTATCGTATATATATCGACGCCATCAACTTCATCTGTAAAACTCAAAGATAATATTCCGTTATTTGCCGATACGCTAAAAGTATCATCCTTCTCTGAACGAATAACAGCAGACGGTTGCAAATAATCGCTAATACGAATATTATCGATGTTAACACCATCAGAAGAATTTTCAGATTTAGCGATTTTCACCCGATAGTTTCCAGGCCGATTCACCAATACCTGAAACTCTTTCAGAGTCTTTTCAGGAGTAAGTCCAGAAGCCACGCTCTCCCAAGATTCACCCTGATCACCTGAAATATAAACCGCAATCCGTCCTTTTTTATCGGTATCATAAAACGCAGCCCAAAAACGAATGTAACCGATCCCATTCGACTTATCCTCTTTCATATAAATAGCTCCGGGATTACCAGACGTACTCTCCGTCAACCGCAAATGAGCCGAAGCTCCGTCCCATTTGGCATCTTTTCCTGTTTCACCTAAAGTAGCACCTTCGAATACCCAAGGAATCGCATTATCCTCTCCATAAAAAACTCCTCCTCCATACATATCTCCGGAAACAGGCTTATATCCATTCTTTGTTTCAAAATCTTCAAAAATATTCCAATATACCGTTTCATCTTCTAACGGTTGTTCGGGTAAAACAAAATTTTTGAGATTCTTAATCCCCGGTAATGTCTGAAATAAAGACAAATTACCTTGCAAAAGCAACTTTTTATTCCAATACACAGGATATTCACCTAAATTACAAATATCCGTATTAGCCGCTCCTAACTGCACAGTCATACATTTTTCGAGCCTGTATTCAAAAGGCATATCCGCAATTAGATAAGTAGATGTCCCTTCAAATGGAGGAGCCATATTATAAAAATGCTTATTATTACTATAATTAACATATTCTCCTACAATATAACCGCTCACATAACACAACATATTGTTGTTTTTCTTCGACAATGCTTCTTCTACCGTAAAAGGGGAAGAAACAGAACCGTCACCGGCATATAGTAAACCTGAATACAAAAAAGCTACAAACGCAATAAATAAACCTCGCATTACAATTAACATAAAATAAAACTACTCCATAAAACAAAATCTGTCCGAACTTATCAATTCGGACAGATTCCCGCTAAATATTATTCGATCTTCTTTTACTTCTTATCGACATGCTTCAATACAAAATCTTTCAGATCTTTTTTCTCCACAGCTCCGACAATCTGATCTACTTTTTTCCCGTTCTTAAAAAGAATAAATGTCGGAATCGATCTTATTTGATATTTTGTAGCCAAATCTTTATTCGAATCAACATCGACTTTTCCGAATTTGGCCTTTCCTTTCAATTCTTTAGCTATTTCATCGACAATCGGAGACATCTGCCGACATGGAGGACACCACGTTGCCCAAAAATCTACCAAAACAACACCTTTTGCCGTCTCGGCAGTAAAATTCGAAGCGTTCAACACTTTTACATCACCACTGCTTGAACTACTTTTTTCCTGAGCAAAAACAGGGATGAACATCATCAACAATATAATCTGACTTAAATACTTTTTCATAACAATCATTTTTCAAGTTATTATACAAAGATAATCTTTTTCTTAAATAAATCCTTTTTAAAATGAATTATTAACAAAGCAATCATTAAAATTGAAAATAAATGAACGGCTGCAACTCGCTCGATTTTATCTGTATTACCAACACAATCAACAATGCAAACGCAAAAGCCTTAACGGGTACCGGAGACATTTCTATTTTCCTCGCCACACCCTCAGAATAACGATGAGGAAGAAAATGCAACAAAAATCCTAAACAGATAAAAAACAAGACATTGGCATATCCCGATATAAAATCCCAAACAATCTCCGGATGAAACTCGGTGAAAATACGGGAAAATACAGACTTTGCCACCTCCATAGAGGGAGACCTGAAAAATACCCAACCGATACAGACCAAATTAAATGTGAGGATTATGCTTAAAACATTAGTCCAATGCCAACGACTGCGCACTTCTTTAGATGCAGGGAATATGCTTCTGAACCATTTATGAAGTACCAATAACAATCCATGCCAAGCACCCCACAAAACAAACAGTAAAGAAGCTCCATGCCAAAATCCGCCGATCAACATGGTCAGCATCAGATTGATATAGGTACGGACTTTACCTTTACGATTGCCCCCCATAGATATATACAGATAGTCTCTTAACCATGAAGACAAGGAAATATGCCACCGTCTCCAAAACTCGGTGATCGATGTCGATTTATATGGAGAATCAAAATTGATGTTAAAACGAAAGCCTAACAACAACGCTATCCCTATCGCCATATCAGAATACCCTGAAAAATCACAATATATCTGTAAAGCGTAAGCATATACACCCATCAAATTTTCAAATCCTGTATATAACGTCGGATTATCAAAAATGCGATCTACGAAATTAAGACTGATATAGTCGGATATAACGACTTTTTTAAACAGACCAGCCATAATAAGGAACATTCCCCGACCGAACATTTCTCCGGAAACAAAAACCGGCTGTTTCATCTGTGGAATAAAATCTCGTGCCCTGACAATAGGCCCGGCAACTAATTGGGGGAAAAAAGAAACATAAAAAGCATAATCCCGCCATCTTTGCAAAGGTTCTATCTGTTTGCGGTAAATATCGATGATATAGCTCATCGACTGAAAAGTAAAAAACGAAATCCCTACGGGCAAAACAATATCGAATGGTTCGAATTGTCTGTTGACAGCACTATAAAACAGATCGAAAATAAAATTGGTATATTTAAAATACCCTAACATGCAAATATTAACGATAAGGCTTAATGTAACTAACCATTTGCGTGATACTTTTCGTTCTGTACGATACAAAAGTCTGCCTATAAAAAAATCGAATGTACAGACAAATATAAGCACCAATAAATAAATACCGCTCGATTTATAATAGAAATAGAATGAAAACAACATTACATATAGATTCCGCAACAGTTCATTTTTGCGGCAATAGCGGTATAAAAACAAAAATGCAAGGAACAAGAAAAAGAAAAAACCGCTATTGAACAACATCGGGTTATTCGGATCATATAGAAACTGAACACCCAATTTATGAATATCCAATCCAAGCTTTTCAAATATCTCACCCAACCAATTATTATTTTCCAACATAATCGTTATAACCTTTTATAATCGCATCATACAGCAAGTTTCCCTGCAATTCATATCCCTTTATATTAAAATGTATCCTGTCTCGCGCCGAAAGCTGATATTTCACCCATGATTTAGCTGATCCCCGACCTCCGGATATAGAGAAAAGGTCCCAACAGGCGAGGCCTTTATCGACGGCATACCTACGGATTGTTTCAGCAACCTTCTCGACTTTTGTATTAGTAACATAGGTATAATAATACTTCTTTTTCCCCTTTCGCCGGACTCGCCGATGACATTCAGGAGGTGTAGTCAACAGAAATACTGCTCCGGGATGAATATCCCGCAACATAGACACTACCCGATCTATCTGGTCATAAATATCTTTTTGGTCACATTTTCCGAAAGCTTCATTCGTTCCCAATGATAAAATGATAAGATCCGGAGTCAACGCCGCAGTCTGATTCAAAACTTGTCCGGCCTCGACATAATGAGAATAACAACTCCCGTTAATACCCGATGAGTGATATAATATACCCGAATTTTGGTTTTCAAGACTCATAGCATAATAAATACTCGTATCGCCGAGCATAGACTGCCCCTTCAAATGCAGGTTACATACTAATGTATCTAATTCGATACGAGAAGCAAACGGCCAGCGAGTAGGATAATAATTCACTCCTTTTTTTTGCGAAACGACAGATAAAGGCGATGTCCTCGGATGATGAAAAACCGTTACCGAACAAAAAGCATTGCAAGAATCGGTCTTACTCAAAGTTGCAATATCAAAAAAGAAAGATGTATCCCGAGTTGCGACAGCCATTCCCCCGAGTCCCGGACACGGATAATTTTTGCGATCAACGCACCGACACCCGAACCACGATGCTGTCGAACGGATTGCATAGTCACGAGGCTCATTACTCTTGATCAATTTCAAAGGGACGATCAGTCCTCTGCCCGCATTTCCAAAATCGGACTGAAAACGGCTCATCATTTGTCCGCTCAAGAAACCGGCCTGAATATGGGAATCCCCAAGATGAAGAATATTAACTACTTTCCGAACCGTATCTGTATCCGACTTCAAAATCTTCAATTTTTCATAAAACAAAGCCATCGTATTTAAAGAATCGGACAAAATATTTTCTTTCACACGAATAAAAGGATATTCCGTCAAACTATCCTTGACAGTAACGGATATATTCGTTTGTGCATTCGTTACACGAAAAAAGCACAAAGAAAATACAAGTATGGAAATAACGGTAAAATATCTCATAATCCAGACTCCTGATTATAACGATACATTAATGCTTCAACAATTTTTTTTGCTATCGGACGTCCTCCGGCATGTGTAATATGGGTATAATCTTTATTTGCCCAAACCGGTTTATGCTCTACATAAGAGACCATACTGTTCTCCCCTCCCATCGCCATAAAAGTATCCCAAAAAACAGATTTCGTATCTCGTGCGATTTTTCGCTGGGCTGCAATCATTTCGTATATCTCGGGCATCGTTTCAAATCCGTTTGTTCCCCGCCTGCTCCGATCACCGATTCCCATAATGAGAATATCCGAATCGGGATAGCACTCTTTTAAATGTCGAACGACTTTTATCATTCGGTCGGTATATGCACGATAATCATAAACATCTTTAGAAACGACATTTTGCCCGTATTCCAATACGATCAAATCATAATCTACATATCGGGACATTTCACGGCTAAGAGAAACATTTACCTGAGACAAATGTGTTCCGGAAGTACCTCTCAAAGAGTAGTTATCGACACATATCCCGATTTTGTCATTTAAATACACTCCAAAGGCCGTAAATCCCGACGGATGAGATAACTTAATATCCAACGAAGAAATTTCACCTTCTATTTCGATACATTGCAAACTATCTGCCGAAAGCGGTTTATACACACGAACATCCTCCTTATTGATCGCTAAACGAATCTCCGTATTCTCCCGATTTACAAACAAAAATTTCGCTGAACCAAAAGCACTCAGCCCTTTCAATGACGAAGTACCTTTAAAAGTTGCAGATACTCCGTCTTCAGGTATAAAATATTGACCGGCTATAAAAATACTATTTTTATCCAGCTTTGTATGACTCACAGTCGACACGGTCGACCAATGATCGAACTGATGTCTGACCGTCCGTCGAAAACCCGCTGTCATCGAAGCCATAGGAACATACCCGACTCCTCTCCCACCAAAACGTTCTTGCAATTCTTCTCGAATATTCTGAGTCAAAATATCGGCCTCTATAAAAGAATCTCCCAGAAAAGCTATTCTCACCGGACGTTTTTTCACTTCATCCAGCGCATGACAAAAGCGATTCAATCCCGATCCGTCTTCAGAATAATCTTCAAATAAAACGACTCCATTAGGCTTGTGTACAGGCTTTTTTTGCCGAACGACCGTATCTCTCTTTACAACAAGCGTATCGGAATCGGCAATAACAGGCCGATCCGGTCCTTTCGCATGCGACTGCGGTTTCACCAGACGAATATCGGAAAGCATATCTACTTTGCGGGAAGTAAACGAACCTACTTTTATCTCGGGAACGAATGAAAACAACACGAGGAACAACAATGTCCACAAGAGTGTTTTAAACACATCATTCAAATAATCTTTCTTCATTCTCCTCAAAAATATCTCTACCTGAAATTTATCAAGAAAACAATAGAGTATTGCCTATTGTATTAAAACGAGTGCAAAAGTATTATTTTTTAATTCATTATCATGTATATTTTCTTTAGAACCTGCTTAAATTTTCCGATGCAGGAAATTATATCGGGTTATCTCTATATTTTTCCAATCGGTTTCCCCGCTTTTATTCATCAGATAGCCCGTTATCATCCTTATAAAAAAACAAAATAGCCTCTAAAAAATTCTCAAAACCTCCCCCACACAAAATTTAGATAGGTTCTTATCGACATAAATATTGATAAATTCATTTTTTATACTTAATTTAGCTTTTCAAAAAATATCCAAAATAACCGATTCCATGCTTTATCTGAATATAATTCAAAACATCGATCAGTGGGTATATAATAGTCTGTACGTAATATATCTGATCACTATTATAGGTACAATTTTGGTTATTATATCGGAAAACCGCAATCCGGTAAAAAGTATTGCGTGGATAGTCGTTCTTCTCTTCCTACCCATTGTCGGCATCGTCTTTTACTTCTTCTTCGGTCAGGAATATAGAAGACAACACATGATTTCACGAAAAGGGAAAAGAAAACTTCAACAACTTACAGAAGACCCCGATGTAGATCTACAAGAAATGCCTTTATCCGAAGAAAGTAAACAACAAATACGATTGGCATACACACTCGGGAAATCAGGACTGCATCCCGGTAACGAAGTAACAGTTTTTACCAACGGAAAAGATAAATTCGCCTCTTTGATAGAAGATATTAAAAATGCCCAAACATTCATTCACCTGCAATATTACATTTTTGCCAACGACCGACTCGGAAATACGATTAAACAACTTTTAATCGATAAAGTTAAAGAAGGAGTAATCGTACGAGTTATTTATGATGATGTGGGTTGCTGGAAAGTGAAACAGCATTTTTTTGACGAAATGGAGGCAGCGGGTGTCGATGTACGCCCATTTCTAAAAGTCACTTTTCCTCAATTAGCCAATAAACTGAATTACCGAAACCACCGAAAAATAGTCATCATAGACGGGAAAATAGGATATGTCGGAGGAATGAATATCGCCGACAGATATCAAGATGGTGTGGCATGGGGAATATGGAGAGATACGCACATACGGATTATCGGCCCTGCCGTGTACGGATTACAAACTGCATTTTCTATCGACTGGAGTTTTACGACAAGAGAGTTGCTGTCCGACAACATCTACTTTCCGCCCGTACCACGTACCGGAAACATAAATGTTCAAATTCTCACCAGCGGCCCGATAGGTGAATGGAAAGGTATTTCGCTTTCATTCCTGAAAGCCATTTCAAACGCCAAACAGCATATATACATACAGACTCCGTATTTTCTGCCTACTGAAAGTCTGATGAAAGCTTTGCAGGTCGCAGCACTTTCTAAAGTAGATGTAAGATTAATGTTGCCAGAAAAGTCTGATTCTCCCATCCTGCAATTAGCATCTCACTCATACCTGACCTCTATGCTAAAAGCCGGCATTAAAATATATTTTTATCAGAACGGTTTTCTTCATGCCAAAAGCATCACGATCGACAATGAATTTTCAACGATAGGATCAACAAATCTGGATTTCAGAAGTTTCGACCACAATTTTGAAATAAATGCGTTCATGTATAGTAAGGAGCTCACCACACAAATGAAAAATATCTTTTTGGACGATCAAAAAAAATGCAGACGCATCACTCTGAATTTATGGAAAAAAAGACCCCTTTGGCATAAAATATGCGAATCGGTAGTACGATTATTAAGCCCTGTATTATAACTCTAATTTATCTTCTGCGAGATTTTGTTCCAAATTTATTAAATAAAGATGCTCCGTAGCCCTGGTAAACGCTGTATAAAGCCATCGAAGAAAATCCAGTTCAAGCCCTTCGGTACGTATATACCCCATATCCACAAATACATTCTTCCATTGTCCTCCTTGAGCTTTATGACAAGTAACAGCGTATGCATATTTTACTTGTAAAGCATTAAACCAAGGATCAACTTTTATTTTTTTCATCTTCTCTCGTTTATTAGGAATATCATAATAATCCTCAAAAACATTCATAAAAAGACGATTATTCATTTCCATAGTTAAGGAAGGAGCATCGGACATCAATGTATCCAGGATAATTTTAGATTCTATTTCCACATCATAATCAGGAAAATAAAGTGCAACATCAGCAAAACGAAATCCGTACATTTCACGAGTATTCCTCACCTTCACAACACGGGCGACATCTCCATTGGCTATAAAATCGAGATCTTTATACTCCCGACTCCAAAAATAGTTATTCTTCGCAACCAAAAGCAAGTCTCCCGAAGTAAGCTCTTCTTCCCGATAAAGTATCTGATTGCGAATTCCTTGATTAAAAATCCCGGCACGTTTATTGGAACGTGTTATTACAATTGTGTCATCCATACCGTCCCGACTATATGCAGAGGATAAAGTTTCGATCAAATCCTCACCCCCGACCCGCTGCACATCAGTGTAACCTTGCAAACGTATTTTCGGAAGCGGTAACGGATTTTCTCCCATCAACATACGCAAGCGGGTAGCATTAAAAAGAATTCCTGAATCATCTGACTGACGAGCAACCTGACGTAATTCAAAATCTATAACAGACAACCCGTATTTCATCAGACTACTTTTCTCAAGTGCAGGGCTTCGAGTCTGTCCTACCGGAGGCAACTGAGCCGAATCACCCAATAAAATCAAGCGACAACCTTCTCCCGCATAAACATATTCTACCAAATCATCTAATAACCGGCCTGAACCATATATCATCTGTTCACCGCCACCATTGGCAATCATAGAAGCCTCATCGACAATAAACAATGTATCTTTATGCAGATTGTCGGTTATCTGAAAACCCTCATAATCTGCCGAAAAAACTTTTTGCCGATATATCTTTTTATGAATCGTATAAGCCGGATGATCTGCATAGCCTGCAAAAACTTTTGCAGCTCTACCCGTAGGTGCTAACAGAACGGTCTTCCGTTGAAACCCGGACAAAGTCCGTACCAATGCTCCGATCAAAGAAGTTTTACCCGTACCTGCATATCCGTTAATTAAAAACAAAGATCGGGAATCCCGATCGAAAAGAAACATGGCAAGTCGCGCAATCAGTTCGGCCTGCTCCTCCGTAGGAGCATATGGCAAATTATCTGCAAATTTTCGAATAAAAAATTCGTTTATCATCTTATTTAAAAATAAAGTAGAATACAAAAATAGGTCATACCGTTTTCTTTTGCTATTTTTGCAATAAGAATCTGGCTTTAAGAGTCTGTCTAAACTGGCAATATCCAGAAAAAGAATTATGGGAGAACAAATATACAAAATAACACCTCCTGAAAAAACGGAGAATTACATTTTATCGATTCGTTTGAGAAACGACGGATGTTATTTTGCCATATCCGATCCGACAACCAACAACTCTTACAAAGGACAAAATATCGTATTTCCGCCGACCGGAAATACCCCTCTTCAATCTATTGAAGAAGCAGTGTATAATCAACCCGTTTTATTAAAAACTTTTCGTAAAACATATATAATACTACAATCTTCCCGATTCACGCTCATTCCCCAATCCATTGAACCGGAAGCTGATAAACTGAATATATATTACGATTTTTGTTTTCCCGACCATACAGACAAAATCCTTTGCAATGAATGGCAAAGGAATCAGTTATATAATCTGTTCGGTGTAAACAAAGACATTTATGCTTTTCTAAAAAGGACTTTCGACAATCCTCTGTTTTTGCATCAACTGACTCCTTTATGCGAATACTTCTATAAGCGAAGTAAAGTCGGAAATAATTCTAAAATGTATATTCACCTGCAAAAAAAATGGATAGATATAGCGTGTTTTAACAAAAAAGGATTACTATTCGCCAATTCATTCGAATATGGAGACATTCATGATGCGGCTTATTATATACTCAATGTTTGGGAGCAACAAGGATTTGACCAGGAAAAAGACGAGCTTCAACTTACCGGAGACAAAGAACCTCGACAAATCATAACTCGCATTGCTCAAGAATATATCCGCCAGGTAATGCCGTCGATTTTTCCTCCTCAACTTTTTAAATTAGGAAAAGAAACCCTCGAAGCTCCTTTCGATTTAACAGTTATACCTCTATGCGAATTATAAGCGGAAAATACGGAAAAAGAAGATTTGACGTTCCGTCCAATATAAAAGCCCGTCCCACGACAGATTTTGCCCGGGAAAATTTATTCAACGTATTAAACAATCTGATCGATTTCAGTGGTATAACAGCCCTCGATCTTTTTGCAGGAACCGGAGCTATCAGTTTTGAATTACTATCACGAGAATGTACCAAAGTAGTATGTGTAGAAAATTATCCGGTACAGTATAACTTTATCCGCAAAGTCATGCAACAACTGCACGCAGATAATTTAGTCCCGATAAAAGGAGACGTGTTCAAATTTATTCCGGCATGTAAAGAAAATTTCGATCTTATATTTGCCGATCCACCTTATGATTTACCCAAATTCGGCACAATTCCGGAACTTGTACTCAATTCGGAATTACTAAAACCTGAAGGAATTTTCATAATAGAACATTCGAAATCATACGACTTTTCGACACTACCCGGATTTGATCAAAAACGAACATACGGAAGTGTAAATTTCAGCTTCTTCAGAAACATTCATAAAACAGTAAAATAGTTCAACTTATTTACTTGCGCTGTTCCAAATAAATATGTGTCAACCGGGAAACAGCATAATTCTCCAATTCGGTATAGGGAATACGGATATATCCGGAAAGTCCTTCCGGAACGGACTCTATTTCAATAGAATAAAAATAGGCATTTATAATACGATGCGACAAAACATGACGTTTCTGCAAAGGTAAGGCCGTCACTTTTACTTTTCCTAAACCGTTGAATATCCGACAGTACTCTTCGGTATGTTGCAACTCTTCAAATGAATACTCTTTATCTGTTTCGATCAACACAAATTCATACAAATTCTCCCATATATCTTTTCCTTTGCGTTGTCGCATCCATGTATCTCCCTGATAGGAAATACAGAGATAATTAAAAAAACGCGGCTTCACAACCGTTTTACCTTGTTTTACCGGAAGTTTTTCTACACGTCCCGAAATAAGAGAAAGGCACTTGTCCGATAAAGGACACAACTCACAATGAGGTGAACGAGGTACACACTGCAATGCACCCAACTCCATAATCGCCTGATTATACACATCGGGACGTTTCTTGTCCAAAAGATCTGAAGCCAGTTTTACAAAAAGTTTTTTCCCCTGAGTCGAATCGATAGGGACATCTATATCGAAAAGACGAGCCAAAACCCGATATACATTTCCATCGACAACAGCATAAGGTTGACGATATGCAAACGAACAGATTGCCGCTGCCGTATATTCTCCTATACCTTTTAAAGAGAGCACATCCCTATAATTTTTCGGAAAAAGCCCTCCAAAATCGTCCATAATTTGCCGAGCGGCAGTATGTAAATTACGAGCACGACTATAATACCCGAGTCCCTGCCAATACTTCAAAACCTCATCCTCTTCAGCTTCCGCCAAAGAGGCTACATCCGGGAAACGAGTCATAAAGCGATTAAAATAATCAAGTCCTTGTATAACTCGGGTTTGCTGAAGAATTACCTCCGATATCCAGATAACATACGGATCGGTAGTATTCCGCCAAGGCAAATCTCTTTTATTCTCTAAATACCATTTTTCTAACGGAACGATAAATTCCATATTTTCCATACCGGACATATTTTTCAAAAACTTTTAAACCTGACGACAAAAGTAAAAAAAATGTGATGAAAACAGATAGAACATACCCCGAATCATTGCCGAATTAACTATTAATCCGTAAGTTTGTAAATCAAAAACAAACTTCATGACAAAGAAAAAACAAACAATATACAGTAAAGACTGGGCATCCTTACATCCTTATCAAGGATCAGCCCGTACAGATTTTTATTATACGACAATTGCAAATAAAATCTATACCGTACTTGACAATCTACTGGAAAACGAAATATCAGATGAAAATCTTTTTTATCTGGAAGAAGAAGAAAAAAAGCAACTGGCTTGTACCCTTACCTCATATTTCGAAGATATTATTTCAGAAACCGGTATCTTCAGAGCATTTACCAAAGAACATTACCGGAAATACAATTCTCCCCTTCCGTTTTTTCCATGCAACGATTATGCAAATGAAGAGATCAACACAGAGGATATACAATTTCTGACATGGCACTATTTCATGCAATTAAACAGAGGAGAAATCCCTTATTCTCCCGAAACTCCTCTTTTTTCCCGGATAGCAGAAAAGGTCATGGAAATTCTGGACGAAGAATACGAATCTGCTCCGGCAAACGAAAAATTAAAAGGATTTTTTGACCTATCTCCAAAAGAGTGTACCAACTTATATTCTTTACAAGCACGTTTCGCATGGTTAGCAACCGAATCCTATCTTTTCCAATTCAATGGCAGACAGATGCAGGAAGAAATAGACGACATGGTAACAACAGCAAAGGAAGACGGGACAGAAGAATATCTTCCGGATATGGTAAATGTCTTGTGTAATGATTTTGCATATAACCTGATCACAGAATTTATGCAACACTCTCCTGCTCAATGGCTTGCTATTCTTTTAGGAGAAGAACACCCGGCACATGAAGCTTTAAAAAATTTATCCCGTAAATATTCAGGTTATTTCGATTTTGTCGACGAAGACAAATATAATGCTCGTTTCCGGCATATCATTACCGGCGAAATTATCGAAGTCACACAAAAATCATTAAAAGGATTTCCCGAAGACATGAAAAGCGACAAAACAAGTCTGTACGCAGGATTTGTACGTTGGCAAAATGAATGGTGGATTATGGGATTGGTAAATACTTATCCCAAATCGGAAGATTTAACAGAAGAAATCGATAAAAGGGCAGAAGAAGAATCGCACATCTTCGAAGAAAAAACAGACTTACCCGAGAATGAACAAGAAATTATCTTGAAAGATATACTGGAAGATACCGACCTCGGAGAGGGTGAAATGCCGTTAACTCCTGAAGAAACCGCATGGATAGCCGTATTGAGTGATGAATTAGGGGTCTCCTTTATGGAAAATGCCGTGCAAAAAGGTAAAGTCCCCGAATTAAGATTCAACGGAGAAAAAGGCTACGAACTATTACATGATAACTTAGATTTTATACTTCGTTATATTAAACGTTAATAACGTCTCTAATTTATTTTTCCGATATGATTATGAAAAAGACTTTAAGTTTCTTGCTCTTTATTTTTTGTGTAGTCTCATCACAGGCAGAAATAATCAAAACAAAGGTAAAAAGCGATGCGATGAATAAGGACATCCCTTGCGTAATCATTACCCCTACAAACTATAATCCGTCTGCAACTTATCCGGTCATTTACTTATTGCACGGATATGGAGGAAATCAAAACACATGGCCGGATATAAAGAAAGATCTTTCGCAAACAGCTACGCAAGACAGCATAATTTTTGTCTGTCCTAACGGAGAAAACAGTTGGTACTGGGATAGCCCGTTTAATAAAGAGTCGCAATTCGAAACATTCATATCAAAAGAACTGGTCTCTTATGTCGATAAAAATTTTTCTACTCGCGACGATAGAACAGGCAGGGCGATCACTGGCTTAAGTATGGGAGGACACGGAGCTTTATGGTTGGCTATTCGTCATCAAGATATATTCGGAGCTGCCGGAAGCACCAGCGGGGGAGTAGATATTCGCCCTTTTCCTGACAATTGGGATATGAAAAAACAGTTAGGTGAATATATAAATAACAAAGAAATATGGGACAATCACACGGTCATCAATCAAATAAATAAATTACAAGACGGAAAACTCGCCATTATTTTTGATTGCGGATTTAAAGATTTCTTTTTTGAAGTAAATAATAATCTCCATAATACCCTATTAAAACAGGGTATCGCACATGACTATATTGTCCGTCCCGGTGAACATAATTCTCAATATTGGGGGAATTCCATTGACTATCAAATATTGTTTTTTAAGAAGTTCTTTCAAAAGAAATTGCCAAAATAAGTTCTATTCAGGTCACCTTTACGTTTTCATTCGCCGAATCACATGTTATCATTTTTTTATAAAAACAACAAACATCCTCAAAAAAACGAAGAACAGACTTAAAGCAAAATTTAAACAGACCTTTATATTCATTAACAACAAAACAAATATACAAATTTTGTTAACATGTAATTTTTTATTATAATATCATTTGTAAAATACATTTTCTGCAATTATATTTGCAATATGTTTTTTCATAGTATTAGATTTAAGGTTTACAAAGATTGGTTGTCGTGAGACAACCATTTTTTTATTTTAATCGTAAATCAAAAACTCCTGATAAGTAGGGATATTCAGTAAATGTCCCTAAAAATCAAGATGGCATATGAAGATGATAGA
>NZ_CEVCIF010000059.1:0-19960 GCF_982245605.1 Coprobacter fastidiosus
TACTTTGTGTATGAATTAGTTGGCTAATTTTATACTATTTACTGAATGTTCCTAATTCTAGTAGAATAAATGTTGTATCTTGGTATAAGCAATTGAATAAGTCCGTTGTTTTTGTTCTCGATTTACAGTTTATTTTAGAATATTTTCTATTTCGCATAATTCGTCAGGAGTAAACTCCGCGTTATCTAGGGCTTTTAGATTATCTTTTAATTGAGTTACTGAGCTTGCCCCGATGATGACACTGGTTACCCGATTGTCTTTTAATAGCCATGCTAATGCCATTTCTGCGAGAGTTTGTCCTCTTTGTTCCGCTAAATCGTTTAGCAATTTTATTTTAGCAATTTTATCTTCTGTAACTTGATCTGATCGTAAATGTCCGGTAGATTTTGCCGCTCTTGAATTTTCAGGAATCCCATGTAGATATTTATTTGTCAGTAGACCTTGAGCTAATGGCGAAAATGCGATCATGCCTACTCCGTTTTCATCTAAGAGTTGTAGCAGCTCGGGTTCTACCCATCTATCGAACATCGAATACCGGGCTTGATGTATCAGACATGGTACTTTCATTTCTTTAAGAACAGATATGGCTGTTCGGGTTTGCTCTGCATTATAATTCGAAATGCCTACATATAGGGCTTTCCCTTGATGCACCATGTCAGCTAAGGCACACATAGTTTCTTCTATCGGAGTTTCCGGATCAGGGCGATGAGAATAAAATATATCGACGTAATCGATTCCCATTCTTTTCAAGCTTTGATCCAGACTTGCCATCAAATATTTACGGCTTCCCCAATTTCCATAAGGTCCTGGCCACATATCATATCCGGCTTTGGAAGAGATAATCAGTTCGTCTCTATACAATCCTAATCCTTTTTTTAATATTTGTCCGAAATTTTCTTCTGCCGAACCGTATGTAGGGCCATAATTATTTGCCAGATCGAAATGTGTTATTCCGTTATCGAAAGCTGTATATGCAATTTGAACGAAATTATTGAATACATCTACACTTCCGAAATTATGCCATAATCCTAAAGAAATAGCAGGCAACAATAGTCCGCTTTTACCACAGCGGCGATAAGTCATTGTATCGTACCTGTTATCGGATGCTTTGTAATTTTCCATTATTGTTATTTTGAAGGTTAATGAACAAAGATATGTGTTTTTTTGTAAAGATGTGATATTAATAAAAAAAGAGATTCCAAGTTTTCCTGAAATCTCTTTCTCTGTTAAAAAAAACATTATAACATTTCAACGGATCGTTTAATAAACTGACTTAAAGCTTCACCTTTTAACATATTGTTGGATAACAGTGCCAAATCAACTAATTGACGAACCAACTTATGTTTGTTGGCATACTGTGTAAGTAGTTCGGATTCTTTTTTCCGTAAAGAGTCGACTTCTTTTTCTTTATTTCGAAGTTCTTCTTTTTCAGTAACGGGAATCTCTTCGTCTTTTTTCCCTTTCGATGCTTCCTGAAGTTTGGCGATAGCATCATTCAGTTCATTAATTTCTTTTTGTATAGGTTCTATTTCTGCATGACAGTCCTTTTCTGTTTCTTCTATTACTTTTTTAGACAAAGGATGTTCTGTATTTATTATTAAATTGAAACTGTCAGGCATCTCTCCGTAGAAATTCATTCCCGGTTGCATGGCCGACATGTCTTTCATTCGGCGCATAAACTCGTTTTGGGTTATAATGACTGGCTGAGATTGTTCTCCCAAAGCTTCAAACATCACCATAAATTCGGCTTTTTCCAAAGTCGGTATTTGAGATTTGAATACTGTGGTCATCATATTTCTTTGAGCGGCATCTAAAGAAACTTCGGTTTTGTCATTTTTCCGGACAAGATTGTCTATGATGTCACTATCAACTCTCACAAAACGGCTTTTTTCTAATTTTTGTTCAAGTAGTCCGATAAAATGAATGTCCAGTTGACCATCCATCAATAAAACATCATAGCCTTTAGATTTGGCTATCTCGATATAGCTGTATTGTGCAACGGCATCTGTAGCGTAAATATATATCAAATTCTTGTCTTTATCCGTCTGATTCGCCTCGATCAGAGTTTTATATTCTTCGAGCGTATAATATTTTTTGTCCGTGTCTTTTAATAAAGCGAATTTTTGTGCCCGATCATAAAATTTTTCATCAGACAGCATTCCGTATTCGATGAAGAGCTTGATATCATCCCATTTTTCTTCGAATTGTTTTCGTTCGTTATTGAATATTTCTTGAAGTCTGTCTGCAACTTTTTTCGTGATGTAAGTGGAAATCTTCTTGACATTAGAATCGCTTTGCAGGTAAGACCTGGAAACATTTAGTGGAATATCAGGTGAATCGATGACCCCTTGCAACAACATTAAAAAATCAGGAACGATTCCCTCTACAGAGTCGGTAACAAATACTTGGTTGGAGTAAAGCTGTATTCGGTTTTTATTTATATCGAGGTTATTCTTTATTTTTGGGAAATAAAGAATACCTGTCAGCTTGAACGGATAATCAACGTTTAGATGTATCCAAAACAAAGGCTCATCTAACGAGGGATATAAATCATGATAGAATTTACGATAGTCTTCTTCTGTCAGTTCTGTCGGTTTCTTTGTCCATGCAGGTGTCGTATCGTTTATGATTTTATCCTTATCCGTATCAACATATTTACCGTCTTTCCACTCTTGTTCTTTACCGAAAATGACCGGAACAGGAAGGAATCGGCAGTATTTCTTCAATAAAGACTCAATTTTTGAGTCTTCGAGAAATTCTTTGTTCTCATCATCAATATATAACACGATGTCTGTGCCGCGTTCTTTTTTGTCAATTTCAGACATTGTATATTCCGGAGAACCATCGCAGCTCCACATTACAGGTTTGGCGTTTTCTTGATAAGAAAGAGTTCTGATTTCTACTTTCTTAGCGACCATGAAAGAAGAATAAAATCCTAAACCGAAATGCCCGATAATAGCATTGGCATCATTTTTATACTTGTTCAGAAATTCTTCAGCTCCGGAAAATGCAATTTGATTGATGTATTTGTCGATCTCTTCTGCTGTCATTCCGATTCCATGATCCGATATTGTAAGAGTACCTTCTTTTTTGTCGATAGATACTTTCACGTTCATTTCGCCTAATTCTCCTTTAAAATCTCCGAAAGAAGATAAGGTCTTTAATTTTTGAGTTGCATCTACTGCATTCGAAACGAGTTCACGTAAAAAAATCTCGTGATCACTGTACAAGAACTTTTTAATAATGGGGAAGATATTATCCGTTGTGACCCCGATAGTTCCTTTTTGCATAGCTATATTATTTTTTAAAGTTAAATTTTATCACAATCGTTTGTAGAAAAACAAAAAAAATGCCAGACCAACCGGTCTGACATTTTGACTTATTCATTATTATTTTGTCATTCTTTGTCGCTATGTACAGAAGAAACGATCTTTTCTTCTTGCTTATCATAATCGATGATTATTGTGTCTCCTTCTTTTATTGAATCTCGTATTATCAACTCTGCAATCTCATCTTCCAAGTATTTTTGTATCGCTCTTTTTAAAGGGCGAGCTCCAAACTGAATATCATACCCCTTAGAGGCTACGAATTCTTTTGCCGCATCGGTCAACGTGAATTTATAGCCCAATGCTTGCATTCTTTGATAAAATCCTTTTAATTCGAGATCGATGATCTTATAGATTGCTTCTTTGTCGAGTTGGTCAAACATGATTATATCATCGACACGGTTCAGAAATTCCGGAGAGAACGCCTTGTTCAAAGCTTTTTGTATAATACTTCTCGAAAATTCTTTATCCTCTAATGAAGCAGATGTAGAGAAACCGACACCTCGTCCGAAGTCCTTCAGTTGACGAGTTCCTATGTTGGAAGTCATGATAAGAATCGTATTTTTGAAATCGACTTTCCTTCCTAAACTATCTGTCAATCGTCCTTCATCCATTACTTGCAGCAGTAAATTGAATACGTCGGGATGAGCTTTTTCTAACTCGTCTAATAAAATTACAGAATAAGGTTTCCGTCTGACTTTCTCTGTTAATTGTCCTCCTTCTTCGTATCCTACATATCCGGGAGGTGCGCCTATTAATCTGGATACACTGAATTTTTCCATGTATTCGCTCATGTCTACTCGAATCAGAGCATCTTTAGAGTCGAACAGATATTCTGCCAGTATTTTTGCCAGATGAGTTTTCCCTACACCCGTAGGACCTAAGAACATGAATGTCCCGATCGGTTTATTGGGATCTTTCAGTCCAACTCGGTTTCTTCGGATAGCTTTTACTATTTTATCTACAGCATTGTCCTGTCCTATGATAGCTTGGCGTAAAGTATCACCCATGTGTAATAACTTGGTGCTTTCTGCACTGGCAATTCGCTGTACCGGTACTCCAGACATCATTGCAACTACTTCTGCTATTTTTTCTTCGTCTACGATTTCTCGATGCTCTTGGAGTTCTTCTTCCCATTTTTGCTTGGCAGTTTCCAGTTGAGCCTGAATATCTTTTTCTTTGTCCCTAAAACTTGCCGCTAATTCATAATTTTGGGATTTTACGGCTTTTATTTTTTCTTCCCGTATCGTTTCTATTTGAGCTTCGAGTGTCTCTATTTCTTTAGGTACTACGATATTTGATATATGTACACGCGAACCCGCTTCATCCATTGCATCTATGGCCTTATCCGGAAAATTACGATCACTGATATAACGTTCGGTCAGTTTTACGCAAGCTTTTAATGCTTCCGGTGTGTAGGAGACATTATGATGGTCTTCATAACGGCCCTTAATGTTATTTAATATTTGTAATGTCTCTTCTGGCGTCGTCGGATCTACCATTATCTTTTGGAATCTCCGTTCCAATGCACCGTCTTTTTCTATACTTTTTCGGTATTCATCTAATGTCGTAGCTCCTATGCATTGAATTTCGCCCCGAGCTAAAGCCGGTTTTAACATATTTGCCGCATCCAAAGTTCCGGTTGCGCCACCAGCACCTACAATAGTATGAATTTCGTCTATAAAAAGTATTATATCCGGATTCTTTGTCAGTTCGTTCAATATAGCTTTAATACGTTCTTCAAATTGTCCGCGATATTTAGTTCCCGCAACAATAGAGGCCATATCCAAAGATATAACCCGTTTATCGAATAAAACACGAGATACTTTTCTTTGGATAATACGTAAAGCCAAACCTTCTACGATAGCAGATTTGCCGACACCCGGTTCTCCTATCAATACAGGATTATTTTTTTTGCGCCGACTTAAGACCTGAGCTAACCTTTCGATTTCCTTCTCACGGCCGACAACCGGATCTAATCGGTTTTCTTCTGCTGCTTTTGTCATGTCAGTACCGAAATTATCGAGAACCGGTGTATCAGCAGATGTTTTTCCGGGAGAAGTTGTCGCTTTTTGCTGTTCGTTTTTATATCGTTTTTCTTCTTCGAATTCATCATCGTCATCATCTGCAAATTCAGCTCCCATTAATGGCGTGTCAGATAAAGGCTTGGCCATTTTAAAATATTCCATAACTTCCTGATATGTCACATCACAATCTTTTAGGGAACGTGTAGCCGGCGTATCGGGATCTTTTAGTATTGCTAATAAAAGGTGTTCGGTATCCGTTGTGTCACTCTTTAAAATTCGAGCCTCCAAGATGCTCATTTTTAATACTTTGTCCGTGCTTTTGCTGATTGTAATCTCATCTCCGGCATTAATATGATCGTTTGATAATCTTAAATCTTTTTCAACGGAAGCTTTCAGCTCGGCCAATTGGACTCCGAGATGCCGCAAAGCCTCTATGGCTTTTCCAGAACCGTCTCTCAGGATTCCCAGCAAAAGGTGTTCCGGACCGATATATGAGTTTTGTAAGCGTTCGGCTTCTTCTCGGCTATATCCAAGAACATCTTTAACTCTTTGTGAAAAGTTTCTTTCCATGTAGTTGATCTTCCTTTCTTCTTTATTCGGTAATTTACAATACAAATATAAAATGAATATGTGTAAACCTTGTTTTCGTACAACATATATTATAGGTATTTAATACAAATAGTATGCCATTATTTTTGATTTTTGATACGCTTGAAATTATCGAGGAAATCATGAACGAAAAGATCTGTCCTAAAATTGTGAAATTAGAAATCTTCTTGTATTATTTCCGGTTGAAAAAATTTTTCTAATCGGGAAGAATGTTGTAATTTAGTGCAGTTTTTTCAAAACAAGTAAATGTATTAACCAATCTTTTAAAAATGATTGACCAGGAGGATAGAATTTTAAAAATTAACATTGAGAACGAGATGAAAAAATCATATATCGATTATTCGATGTCTGTGATTGTCGCTCGTGCTCTTCCCGATGTGAGAGATGGTTTCAAACCTGTACACCGTCGTGTACTGTTCGGAATGAACGAACTCGGGAATACATCTAATAAACCGTATAAGAAATCTGCCAGAATCGTTGGTGAAGTATTAGGGAAATACCACCCTCATGGCGATTCTTCTGTATATTTTGCAATGGTACGTATGGCTCAGGAATGGTCTTTACGTTATCCATTGGTGGATGGGCAGGGTAATTTCGGATCGGTAGATGGAGATAGCCCGGCTGCCATGCGTTACACGGAGGCCCGATTATCAAGATTAGCCGAAGAAATGTTGCGGGATATAGATAAAGAAACCGTTGATTTCCAAAACAATTTTGATGATACATTAAAAGAACCTCAGGTTTTGCCGACGCGGATTCCTAATTTGTTGATAAATGGAGCATCCGGTATTGCAGTAGGTATGGCTACCAATATGCCTCCGCATAATCTGACAGAAGCCATTAATGCGACTATCGCATTAATAGACAATCGGGAAATGGAAATCGCAGATTTGATGCACTATATCAAAGCTCCCGATTTCCCTACTGGCGGATATATATATGGTTATTCTGGAGTAAAAGAAGCCTTTGAGACCGGACGGGGGCGTATCGTTATCCGTGCCAAGGCAGAGATTGAAACGGAGGGAAATAAAGAGAAAATTGTTGTTACCGAAATTCCTTATTTGGTCAATAAAGCGGAGTTAATTAAGAATATTGCCGATCTCGTAGAAGAAAAACGATTGGATGGCATATCTAATATTAATGACGAGTCTGACCGAGCAGGAATGCGTATCGTCATCGATATCAAGAAAGATGCTAATTCGAGCGTTGTACTTAACAAATTGTATAAGCTTACTGCATTACAATCTTCGTTCAGTGTCAATAATATCGCATTGGTAAACGGACGTCCACAAGTGCTTAATTTGAAGCAGTTGATAGAAGCGTTCATCGATCATCGTCATGAAGTTGTTGTTCGTCGTACGCAGTTCGAATTGAGAGAAGCCGAGAAAAAAGCTCATATTCTTGAAGGACTCATTATTGCTTGTGATCATATAGACGAAGTAATTCAAATTATACGTTCTTCAAAAAGTCCGGATGAAGCTCGCGAACGTTTAATCGAACGTTTTGGTCTTACGGATGCGCAGTCAAGAGCTATCGTGGATATGCGCTTGCGCCAATTGACAGGTTTGGAACAAGATAAACTTCGTGAAGAATATAAAGCTCTTATGGAGTTAATAGCCTATTACAATCGTATCTTGTCTGATGATTCTGTCTGTATGCAGGTTGTAAAAGATGAATTGGTAGAGATTAAAGAAAAATATGGGGATGACCGGAAAACGGAAATCATCTATGCTTCGGAAGAATTTAATGCAGAAGATTTCTATGCCGATGACGAAATGATTATTACCATTTCTCACTTAGGGTATATTAAGCGGACTCCTCTTTCGGAGTTTCGTGCTCAAAATAGGGGAGGAGTCGGAGCAAAAGGAAGTGAAACGAGGGAAGAAGACTTTATAGAATATATTTATCCGGCTTCGATGCATAACTATATGCTTTTCTTTACACAGAAAGGGAAGTGTTATTGGTTAAAAGTATATGAGATTCCGGAGGGCGCTAAGAATTCTAAAGGCCGTGCTATTCAAAATATGTTGAATATTGATGCCGATGATAAAGTTAATGCCTTTATACGGGTTAAGCAATTGCAAGATCCCGAATACAATATGTCTCATAATTTATTGTTCTGCACACGTAAAGGTGTGATCAAGAAAACGAAGCTTGAAGCATATTCTCGGCCTCGTCAAAATGGTGTGAATGCAATTACCATACGGGAAGATGATCAAGTAATCCAAGTTCGTCTAACGACAGGTGACAGCCAAATTATTATGGCGAATAAACATGGTCGTGCCATTCGTTTCCATGAAAGTACGGTTAGAGAAATGGGGCGTACAGCAACCGGGGTTCGTGGTATGACGCTTGACGAAACAGGAGATGACGAAGTAATCGGAATGATTTGTATCAAAGATCCGGAAAAAGAAACTGTAATGGTCGTTTCCGAACAAGGATATGGTAAACGCTCTGAAATAGAAGATTATCGTATTACTAACCGTGGCGGTAAAGGCGTGAAGACTTTGAATATTACAGAAAAAACCGGGAATTTGGTTGCGATCAAGAGTGTTACCGATGAAAATGACTTGGTTATTATCAATAAATCGGGGATTACTTTACGAATGAAAGTTGCTGATGTCAGGATTATGGGGCGTGCAACGCAAGGAGTTCGGCTGATTAATCTTGAAAAGCGAAATGATGAAATTGCATCTGTATGTAAAGTTTTGTCAGAAACTGAATCGGATTCTTCTAATTCAGAAAATATAGATTCGGCATCTGAAATAAATGAAGCTGAGGCTTCGGAAACAACAGAATAAATTAATTTATACTTCTAATCCTAAAACGTGAAAAAAATGAAAAAGGTTCTATTGACAGCAGGTATATGTCTATTTGCCGGAAGCGTTTTTGCTCAAATGAAGAATGTGAATGCGGCATTTAATGAAGCAAAGATGCCAAAACCTAATTTTGGCGAGGCTCGTAAGTCCATTAATGAAGCTTTAAAGAATCCGGATACTAAGGATCTTGCAAAGACTTGGTATGTGGCAGGTTTTATTGAAAATAAGAGTTTTGAAAGCGATTACAATAAGACTCTTATAAAACAAAGTGTAAATGAGAAAAATATGTATAACGCTTTGTTGGATTCTTATGAAAAATATTTGGTAGCGGCAAAGTTGGATACGATGCCGAATGAAAAAGGGAAAGTGAAATCTAAATATCTGAAAGATATCAAGAATACGATTAAGAACAATCAACCTCATTTCTGGAGTGCCGGAGCTTATTTTTATAATGAAAAAGATTATAAAAAGGCTTATAAAATGTGGGAGATATATCAAGATATTCCCAAGTTGAATTTCATGGCCAAAGAAACTCTGAATGCAACGGACAGTTCCTATATGCAGATCAGATACTATGCTGCTTTAGCAGCTTTTCAAACAAAAGATAATAAGTTGGCGATTAAAGCATTGAATGAAGCCAAAAAAGACAACTATGAAATTCAGGATATTTATTATTATTTAGTTTATGCATATAGTCAAGAAAAAGATACTGTAAACCAGTTTAATACATTGAAGGAGGCTGTCGAGGTTTTAGGTGAGAAGGCAAATGATCCTAAATATCAGTTTATGTCTCAATTGATTAACTTATGTATTTATACGGGAAAAGGTGATGATGCGATAGCTTATTTGAAAAAAGCGTTGGAAGCTAATCCTAACATTGCTGAGTATTGGAAAGTTTTGGCTGTTCTATATTATGAAAATAAGAAAGATGAAGCAAATGCAGTGCAATGTTTAGAAAAAGCAATATCTGTAAAACCAGATTATGCCGAGGCTTATGGAGAGATGGGACGTATTTATTTTAATAAGGCTGTAACGGCAAGTAATGAAGCCAGCTTGATTAAAAATGATGCAGAATATCAGAAAGTAAGGGATGAAGTTGTGCTGGTTGCATATAAAAAAGCTCTTCCATATTATGAAAAAGCTCATTCGATGAAACCTGATGAAAGCGAATATATGATTGCATTAAGAGGCATATATTATAATTTGGGTGATGAAGCTAATTTAAAGAAAATAGAAGCTGAAATGAATGCATCTGAATAAAAATAATAAGTCATTGACAAAAGAGCGGAGACAGAATGTGATCTGTCCCCGCTCTTTTATTATATAGTAACCTCCGGCATTTGTATTAGAAAAGCTTCGGGAAAATTTTTGCGTATATATTGATCTATTATTTTTAAAGAGTCTTGAACAATGACTTCATCCGTATAGGGAGAGAGGTTGTATATAACAGAATATAATTTCAAATTTCTATTTTTAATAGCTTCAAGACTTAAGAGTGTATGGTTTATGCTTCCTAATCTACCGGAAGTCACTAATATTATGGGATAATTTTGTTGGGATATGTAATCGATCGTCAGTAAATCGGGAGTAAGGGGAACCATGAGCCCTCCTGCACCTTCTAACAGAACTACATCATATCTTTCCTTTAAAATTTTACTTGACAAGGTTATTGCATCAATATCCAATTCTTTTTTGTCAATCTTTGCTGCAAGATGGGGCGATGAAGGATAACTGAAGATTACTGGTGCTGTCAGTTTTGAAATATCTTCCGGAAGCATTTCTATTTTCATAATCTTTCTATGAAGTTCAATATCCTCTGAGTATTCTTTGTTTCCTGTTTGTACTAATTTTTGCGTGATGACTTTTACATTCTGATTTAGCAGTTGTCCGGCAAGCCATCCGGTTGCTATTGATTTTCCGATGTTCGTATCGATACCGCTAATAAAATAAATTCCTTTCATGATTTCTGTTTTTTTGATGCAATTATATAGATCGGGTGATATGTTAACGAAACTCCGTAGTTTGATTTGAACAGCTTATTGTATTGATTTGTAAAATACAATAAATCAGATTTTGTCCATTTTTCTGAGGTGATACCATTGACACCTGAACGTTTTAAATGCAATAGTACATCTTTAGGTGATGGAAAATAAACAGTTTTGATCTCTTCTTTCATTTTGATAATCTGAAATGAAGAAGAAATAATATGCTCTAAATCTGGTTCTGTAAAGTAAGATAAGCCGATGTCGGTAATTTGTTTTATTTCTGTGAGGTTTTTCTCTCCGAATGTCGAAATCGCTACAAGCCCTTTCTCTGAAAGAGTACGGTTCATTTTTTCTGAAAATAATGGAAGATTCTCCAGCCATTGTATAGCAGATGATCCGGCTATCAGATCGTATTTATCCGGAAAATTAATTGTTTCCATATCTCCGGAAATAAATTTTATGTCATCGGGAATATAATTGACAACTTCAGAACAAAGATCGTTTGCAGTAATAGTTGCAGAAGGAAAACTGGTACGTAATAATCGTGTGAAGAAGCCTGTTCCGCATCCGATTTCTAAAATTGAAGATATAGGATGGTCTGAATATACAGATAACAATCGGCATAATTCCGTTGCTATTTGATATTGGACAAAGGCTTCTTGTTCATATGTGGAGATAGCCTTTGTAAATGATTTTCTTATTTGTTGTTTATTAATCGACATATTTATTAAAATCTAAAAAATGGGCTTCATCTATAATTTCGTATTTTATTTTTCTCCATGCTTTTAGTTGATTCTTTGTTGGAAAAATAAAATCACGCATTCCTATTATCGCTTTATCCCATTGGAAGGTTGATGTCATATCTTTTTTAACCATTGATTGTATAGAGATTAATTCTTGTTTTAGGCTTTCAATAGATCTGAGGGAAGAGTGCTTTATAAAAAACTGAAAATTCTCTTTACTTCCACACATTCGTTTATTAAACTTTAGTAAGCTCTGTTCGTTCAATAAATCTATTGTTTTTTGGAAAATTATCGGATCTATGCCTCTTTCTTTTTCTATCGGAAAAATCGTTCCGTTTATTGCGACACTTTTCCGAATAGGTAAGTTACAATTCTGTAAAGTATAAGATGCGGCCCATACCCCCATCGACCATCCATACACATCGATTGCTTGATAATTTTTATAATGAGATTTTTCGAAATCTATATCCGTATAATCGAAACAGATGCAAGTGTCGAAATCCTTCTTATTGATAGATAAGGTATTTTGATCCATGCCCCAACCTGTGAAGAATAAAATCAGAGACTTATTATTTTCTTGTTTTGTAAAGTATTGTTTCATGATTTTGATAAATTCCTGATACAGTATATTAATCGATTTATTTCTTCTTCTGTACAATTTGCAGTTAGAGAGAGCCGTATTCTTGCTGTTCCATCAGGGACTGTCGGAGGACGTACCGGAAGGACATAAAATCCTTGTTTTTGGAGTTCTTTTGCCGCATTATGTGCCGACTCTGAAGAACCTGTGATATAAGGTATAATATGGCTGCTACTTTGTAATTCCCGATTTTCCGAACTGAGTTCTTTTTTTAACAAGTTTGAGATTTTTTTTATATGTTCTCGTCGGCTATTCATGCCAATGGCTTTGTTCAGTGTAAAAAGAGTCCATTTGAGATTGATCGGAGGTAGTGCTGTTGTAAAAATAAATGTCCTCATTGTATTAATAAGATATTCTCGCATTGTCTTATTGCAAATCAAGAATGCTCCGCAAGATCCCAGCGCCTTTCCGAATGTACCGATTAAAAAATCGATATGTTCGATAATATTGTGTTCTTCACAACAACCCAGTCCGTTGTTTCCCCGTACACCGATTGCATGCGCTTCGTCTATATAAAGCATAATTGCCGGATATTTTTGTTTAAATCGGACCAATGTTCGTAAATCCGATTCATCTCCGTCCATACTGAAAATGCTTTCCGTAACAATAATTATGCGGTCATGGTGCTCTCCGGCTTGTTGTATGAGGCGTTCAAGTTGTCGATAATCATTGTGCTTGAAACGAATACATTTTGCTTGACTAAGACGGATGCCGTCAATAATACTTGCATGTACTAACTTGTCGGCAAGTATCATTGAGCGGGATGTTGTTACTGCCGGAAGGATTCCCGTATTTGCATGATAACCGCTGTTGAATACTAATGCTGACTCTGAATGAAATAATTCAGCCAAACGTTTTTCTAAAACAATATGATCTTCGTAATTACCGGTTTGTAATCGGGACGAAGATGCGGAAAACTGTAAATCGGATTCTTTTAAGTTTTCTAAAAACTCGGAATATAAATGGCCGTCTGTTGCGATACCCAAATAATCATTGGAAGTAAGATTGGTAAACTCTTTATTTCCTACAATAACACCTTTTTCACTATTGGTTATTATTTGCAACCTCCTTAGGTTTCCGGAACTTTCTATTTCTTTTAGCCTGTCCTTAAAATATTTGTCTTTCATCGTTTTATTGTTTGCTTACTACACTTAATAACGCTGATGTCAGTTGAGTTAATTGATCGGGATTGATGATGTATGGAGGCATAATATATACTAATTTGCCAAAAGGTCTTACCCAGACACCATGTTCGACAAACTGACATTGTATCTTAGACATGTCGACAACCTCTTTCATTTCAATGACTCCGATAGCGCCTAATATGCGGACATCTGCGACTTGGGAATATTCTTTGGCAGGAGAGAGAGCTTTTTTTAATTGAGCTTCAATACCTTTAACCTGTATTTCCCAGTTGTTTTCTAATAATAGGTTGACAGAAGAAAGAGATATTGCACAAGCTAAAGGATTTCCCATAAAAGTCGGTCCGTGCATAAAGACACCAGGAAACCCGGAAGAGATTACATCAGCTACGTGATTTGTCGATAATACGGCGGCCATTGTAAGGTATCCTCCGGTTAAGGCTTTACCGATGCACATAATATCTGGAGAAACATTAGCGTGTTCGCAAGCAAAAAGTTTTCCTGTACGACCGAATCCGGTAGCTATCTCATCGAATATTAATAAAAGGTGATATTCCTCACAGAGTTTTTTTGCCGCTTTTAGATATTGAGGATGATAAAATTTCATTCCTCCAGCACCTTGTACTATCGGTTCTAAAATCAATGCTGCAATATTTTCATGATGAGCTTTTATACATTCTTTTAATGGCACAATACAATTTTCATCCCAATCATCGTAAAAACGACAGCTTGGTGAAGGTACGAAATATCGGTGGGGAAGTGAACTCCCGAAAATAGAGTGCATGCCTGTCACAGGATCACAAACCGACATGGCATTCCATGTATCACCGTGATATCCCGACCGAATAGTAACAAAATTTGTTTTTTTATTTTTCCCTTGAGCATACCAATATTGCACAGCCATTTTAAGAGCTACTTCTACAGCCACAGATCCTGAATCACAATAGAATATCTTCTGGAGTTCTTCAGGGACTAACGTCAATAGCTTTTTCCCCAATTCTATTGCCGGACTATGAGTTAATCCTCCGAACATGATATGGGACATTTTAGACAATTGTTCTTGTGCTGCTCGATTTAGGACTGGATGATTGTAGCCGTGTACGGCAGCCCACCAAGAAGACATTCCGTCAATTAGCTTTTTCCCGTTTTTTAGTTGAATATATACCCCGTCTGCCCGCTCTACTTCATACGTAGGTATGGGATTTGATGCAGATGTATAAGGATGCCATAAATGTTCTCTGTCAAAATTATTCGTTTTCATATTCATTGTCAATAGAATATCCGCAATTGGTAAATAGTTTTTTATCTTCGGCTACTTTAGAACCCACAGTCGTCAACATATCTCCGACGATAGAAGAATTGATACCGATCATTAACGCTTTTTTCAGTGTGTCTTGAGACAACTGCGCCCTTCCTCCGGCTAAACGTAAATATGCGTCGGGATTAATAAAGCGAAAGAGTGCGATAGTCGTGAGTATCTCGTCTGGAGATAATGGTGCGGTCTGTTCTAATGGTGTACCGGGTATGGGCTGTAATATATTGATAGGTATTGAATGTATGTTCAGTTGTTTCAAAGTAAAAGCCAATTCTATCCTTTGTTCTGCTGTTTCTCCCATGCCTATTATTCCCCCGGAACAAACTTCCATTCCAATTTCTTGTGCAGTACGAATTGTTTTTATTTTTTCTTCTTGAGTATGGGTAGAACACAAAGTCGGAAAATAGGAGGGAGCAGTCTCTAAGTTGCAGTGATACCGTTTTACCCCAGCGGCCAAGAGTAATGATAATTCTTGTTTATCCAAAAGGCCTAATGATGCGCAAAAACGAGTATTTGTATTAATGCTTGATATATGTTTGTATAAGTCGCATACCCGAGTTAATAGTTCTCCTTGAACTTTACGTCCGCTTGTAACTAATCCTAAATGATGTATTTTCTGTTGGAATACCTGAGAAGCTTGTTTCTTACACTCTTCTCGATCAATAAGGGAATATGTATTGATCTGGGTTTTGTAATGCCCGGATTGTGCACACCATTTACAATCTTCCGGGCATTTCCCGGAGCGGGCGTTTATAATGGAACACATATCGAATTTGTTCTTACAAAAATGTTTTGTAATTTCTCCTGAGGCTTTATATAAAGCTTCTTTATCTGTGGTTTTAAGCAAAGAGAATGCTTCTCTTTCCGATAAATGTCCCCCTGATAGGACTTTGTCTTTTAATTTTTTGATCATATTTTTTTATAAAAAAAAGACCGGAAACTACGTGATAGACAGTAGTCTTCGGTCTCTATTTGGTATAATAGAAAATAAATACAATAAGGAATATCGTTTGATGGGATAACAGGCAATATCTCTGATTTTTTGAATAAAAATGAAGTATTTGGAGGGGTATCTCCATCATTTTCATCAACTTCCGAGTGGCAAGTAAAGCCGCTTTTCTCTGGTGTATAGAGAATACCTTTTTGTTTTTTCAAGGAAATATCGATGATTGATTTACATACACATCCGATATTTACACATTTCCCGATACTTTGAAATGCGGCAAATTGATTTCGACTCCAACGACGGAAACGAATGGTTCTCGAAATATTTTTTATGTCTAAAGTCATCGGTTGCAAATGTAATAGAAATAACTATAAAAAGAAGTCTTTTGTCTTTCTTTTAATTGCAGGATTTAATAAAACTTTGCATGTGTTTTCGTCACATTCTTCTTATATTTGATGCATAAATTGATATTTGAATATTCAATGAAATTGAGAACTTGTATATATATTATTGTTTTATTGGGAGTAATAGAGTCCTTTTGTGGTGAACCTCTTTTTGCTAAACGGAAAAAAGATAAAATAGAAGAGGCAAAACCGAGTGCCGAGGAATTGTTTGTTAAAAATAATTTTGAAGAAAAAAGGTGTGCCGAATGGAGTAAAGGTCGACGATTTATCTATGTTAGCGATGACCTTTCTCTTTTATTAAAGCCGGAACAGGATACAGTTCCGACACATGTCTCATTTAAAAATAAGATTTTCACATTCGAAGGTATGATTGAAAAATCCATACTCGGACAGGCGCAGTATGCTGTATTGATTTTTGATTGTGAGGGGATAAAATACCAGTATAGAACCGAAAAGACTATAAAAGAGATAAAGGATAGCGATTATAAACCTTTACTGCCTGACATGGTTGCTGAAGAGGATGTACTGAAAGCCCGGAAAATGTTGATAGGAAAGACTTTATATATCAAAACATCTATTTGGTATGATGAGAACGGTGTGGAAATAGGAGGTCATAAATTCGTTCCGGTGGTGATCAAAGATATATTGCCCGGAGATAAGGTATTACCGATAAAGTTTGTTTTTGAGGATAATGTCGGAAATACGGCAAATGTATTAGGTACTTTATTCCCGGAAACATTAGCGACACAATATACGACGTTTGACAGACTTTTTAGTTTTGATAACCCGAGGAATCTGTATAAAACAATCTCTGATGTAAATTGGGATCTTATAACTAAGTCTAAAGTAATGAAAGGGATGACAAAGGATGAGTGTCGTTTGTCATTAGGCCGGCCTAATGATGTGAGAAGAATACCCACTTATGGGGGACTGAAAGAACAATGGTTCTATAATACTGGAAGTTATCTTTTTTTTGAAGACGGGATTTTGACGGACTTCAGATTATAAATTTTAAAATTTACCTTATGATAACAATAGAAGAGAATAAATCTCTGCAACAATTACATACATTTCATTTATCTGTTTCAGCCCGGTGGTTTGCCGAATATCAATCAATAGAAGAGTTGATAGACTTATTAAAAACCGATTTATTGAGAGAGAATCCATTCTTGCAAATCGGGGGAGGTAGTAATTTATTGTTTACATCCGATTATGAAGGAGTAATATTACATTCGAAAATAAAATTCATCGAAGTGGTATCGGAAACTTCTGAATATGTAACTGTAAAAGCCGGTTCAGGAGTGGTTTGGGACGATTTTGTTAAATATTCGGTAAGTAATGGATGGGGTGGAGCAGAAAACTTATCATTAATTCCCGGAGAAGTCGGAGCAAGTGCCGTCCAGAATATCGGAGCTTATGGTGTTGAAGTGAAAGATATTATTCTGCAAGTAGAGGCGATTGAGGTGGCAACAGGCAAAGAACGGACTTTTACGACGGCAGAGTGTATGTATGGATATAGAGACAGCATATTCAAGAAAGAAATGAAAGGTAAATATATTATAACATCGGTGATATATTTGCTCCGAAAAAATCCGGTTTATCATCTTGATTATGGGAATCTTCGTCATGCTATCGGCAATAAAAATATTAATTTGCAAACTATAAGGGATACTGTGATAGAAATTAGAAAATCGAAACTTCCCGATCCTGACGATTATGGAAATGCCGGTAGTTTTTTTATGAATCCGGTCATTCCTGTTTCTCAATACAATCTGTTAAAAGAAAAATATCCGGAAATACCGTTTTATCCAGTTGATACCCAGTCTGTGAAAGTCCCGGCAGCATGGCTTATTGATAAAGCCGGGTGGAAAAATAAAATGTTGGGAGGAGCAGCAGTACATGATAAACAGTGTTTAGTATTAATAAATAAAGATAATGCTGTAGCAAAGGATATTATAGATTTGGCTCAAAATATAGTTGATTCTGTAAAATCTCTTTATGGAATAACAATTAAACCTGAAGTAAATTATATATAGTTTCTGCCGGAATATTATGCAAATTAAATTTTTAGGAACAGGGACATCGACCGGAGTACCTGAAATTGCATGCCATTGTGAAGTTTGTTCTTCGAACGATCCGAGAGACCGAAGATTAAGGACATCGGCGTTGTTTACAATAAAGGGTAAAAATATTTTAATAGATTGTGGTCCGGATTTTCGGCAACAGATGTTATGCAGTCATACAGAAAAGATCGATGCGGTTTTATTAACCCATGTACATTATGATCATACGAGTGGTTTAGATGAGTTGCGAGTTTTTTGTAAAGAGCATTCTGTGGATGTCTTTTTAGAGCCTTGGGTTGCAGATGCGATAAGGGCAAGAATACCTTATTGTTTTGTCGAACATCCTTATCCGGGTGTTGCAAGTCTTAATCTAAATGAGATTGGCACAGATCCGTTTTGCGTACAGGATATCTCTGTAATACCGATTCGAGTAATGCATTATAAACTTCCCATATTAGGTTATCGTATTGAAGATGTGGCCTATATTACGGATATGTTATATATCTCGGAGGAAGAGATGGAGAAAATAAAAGATGTTAAAATATTAATTATTAATGCATTGCGTCATACAGAACATATATCTCATCAGACATTAGACATGGCATTGAGTCTCATAAAACGTGTAAAGCCCGAAAGAGCTTATCTTATTCATATGAGCCACCATATGGGATTACATGAAGTGGAATCGAAAAAATTACCTGAGAATGTATATTTCGCCCATGATGGATTACTAATCGACACGGAATATATATAAACGAACAACTAATCTATAACTTCAGTTGTTTTATCAAAGTAATTCAATTCTAAAAAGTTTTTTATGAAAAAGACAACTGAACCGAACGTGGAGATAGGAACTTCTGCTGCTCCAGAGATGTTTTACATTAAAATTTTAGCAGACGGACCATATTTAGTATATGGAAATCCCCCTATTGATCAAGAAATTATTATGCCTAATGAAGATGGAGCTTCTTGGGTTTATAAAAAAGGACGTCATTACAAGACCGAAGGTGAATATACGGCACTTTGTCGTTGTGGTGAATCTTGTAAAAAACCTTTTTGCGATGGTTCTCATTCTAAAGCGGACTGGAATCCGGAAGAAACAAGCGACAAACGTCCTTTATTGGAAGATGCCGAACTGTTCGAAGGTCCGGCAATGGTATTGGCCGATAATGAGAAATATTGTGCTTTTGCTCGTTTTTGTGATGCATACGGTCGTATCTGGAATATTGTACAGACTGCGAAAACTCAAGATGAAATAGACCTTGTCAAACATGAGGCTGGTCATTGTCCAGCTGGACGCTTGGTTGTATGGGATAAAAAAACAAAAAAAGTTTTTGAACCGTCGTTTGATCCTTCAATTGGGATTATAGAGGATCCCGGAATCAAGGTAAGTGGTCCTATATGGGTGAAAGGTGGAATTCGTGTTGAGAGTGCTGACGGAAGTAGCTATGAGATTAGAAATAGAGTTACTTTGTGCCGTTGTGGTCAATCTTCCAATAAACCTTTTTGTGACGGGACTCACGCTTCTATGCATTTTAGAGATAATTTGCCTTTAGAAGCCGGTAAAGAAGAATGGTAGTTCTATTTTCAAGTATGTTTTTCCGTTCCGGACTATGAGACGTGTAGGGATGGATAAACAGCTCTAAAGTAGGGGTATAAGAACTTATTAAAGTTTTGTTTGGGGCTGTTTTGAGGATACTCTTTCGAGGATATTTTTCTGTTTTTGCAAAGATGATAACGGGCTATTTGATGATTAAAAACGGGGAAAAAGACCAAAAGAAAATACAAAAATGATCTGGTAATATTTTCTTATTGGAAAATTAAGACTGGTTCTAAAAGGGGGTGTGTCAAAACTAAAATGTCCCCTCCGAAAAGTTATAGATTGTAACTAGGGATATTCAGTAAATGTCCCTAAAAAGTAAGATGGCATATAAAGTCGATAGA
>NZ_CEVCIF010000060.1:0-19676 GCF_982245605.1 Coprobacter fastidiosus
CATTCTTTACCGATGGATATGAAAAGAGGATGTATCGGAATTTTGATACACCCTCCCAAACAGATAATTCTACTCCAAAGTATATTTTTTTAGGTATTTTACTCGTTTACTGCCAATACAATAATTCATAAAGGTTCTGCTACTTATTGCTTTTTATTAAAAAATAGCTTTTTGTATTAACGAAAAATCATTTATATTTGTCTCATTATTTATAATACTTGAAAAAACAGTAATACTTATGAAAAACAACAATTGGTATCCCTGGGTGGTAGTCGGTTTGCTATGGGTCGTTGCCCTACTCAATTATATGGATCGTCAAATGCTCTCCACCATGCAAGAAGCAATGAAAATCGACATTTCTGAGCTAAACAAAGCCGAAGCTTTCGGTGCTTTAATGGCCGTTTTTTTATGGATTTACGGCTTTATGAGCCCCATTTCGGGGATGATCGCCGATCGTCTGAACAGAAAATGGCTGATAGTCGGAAGCTTGTTTGTCTGGTCAACAGTCACCTATCTAATGGGATATGCAGACAGTTTTCAGGAGCTATATTGGTTAAGAGCTTTAATGGGAATAAGCGAGGCTCTTTACATTCCATCAGCGTTATCGCTTATCGCAGACTGGCATCAAGGAAAATCCAGATCATTGGCCATAGGCATACACATGACGGGATTATATGTAGGACAGGCAGTCGGTGGTTTCGGAGCTACAATCGCAGCAACATTTTCATGGCATTCCACTTTTCATTGGTTCGGAATCATAGGTATCGCCTACTCTCTGATTCTCATGTTCGCATTAAGAGAAAATCCGGCTCATAATATTAAAAAGACAAATATCCCAATTAATAATACAGAAAAGAAAATCTCTTTGTTCAGCGGATTATCTGTTCTTTTCTCGACATGGGCTTTTTGGATCATTCTTTTCTATTTTGCCGCACCCAGTCTTCCCGGATGGGCAACAAAAAACTGGTTACCCACATTATTTTCCGAGACACTGAATATTCCCATGTCCGAAGCCGGTCCTATATCTACGATTACCATTGCCGTCTCTTCATTTATAGGAGTTATTGTCGGTGGTATTTTATCGGATCGTTGGGTACAGAAAAATATTCGCGGAAGGGTTTACACAGGAGCTATCGGTTTAGGGATGACAATTCCGGCTCTAATGTTACTCGGCTTTGGAGAAAGTTTTATGGCAGTTGTCGGTGCAGGGTTACTTTTCGGAATAGGGTTCGGTATTTTCGATGCCAATAATATGCCTATCTTATGTCAATTTATATCCGCAAAATATCGCGGAACTGCCTACGGTATCATGAATATGACCGGTGTATTTGCCAGTGCAGCCGTAACAGAACAATTAGGTAAATGGACCGACGGAGGGAATTTAGGCATAGGTTTTGCCTTACTCAGTATCGTCGTTCTTGCAGCATTGCTCTTGCAAGTTTATTTTCTTCGTCCCAAGACAGATAATATGGAATAAATCATACATTAAAACATAACTACTATGGAAAAAATTAAAGGTCTTATAGATGCTCCGTTTACTCCATTCTATGAAAATGGAGAGGTAAACTACGAACCGATCGATGCATATGCAAAAATGCTCAAAAAAAACGGATTACAGGGTGTATTCATCAACGGTTCTTCAGGAGAAGGCTATATGCTGACGGAAGATGAACGAATGAAACTGGCCGAACATTGGATGGTCGCAGCTCCAGACGGGTTTAAAGTCATAGTTCATGTAGGCAGTTGCTGTGTAAGATCAAGTCGAATTTTGGCTGAACATGCACAAAAAATAGGCGCATGGGGTATTGGAGCGATGGCTCCTCCTTTCCCTAAAATCGGACGTATCGAAGAATTGGTGAAATATATCGAAGAGATCGCAATAGGAGCTCCGAATTTGCCATTCTACTATTACCATATTCCGGCCTTTAACGGAGCTTTTCTTCCTATGGTAAAATTATTGGAGGCTGTTGACGGGCGGATTCTTAATTTTGCCGGTATCAAATATACATTCGAAAGCATGTATGAATATAATCAATGCCGGCTTTACAAAGGAGGAAAATATGATATGCTACACGGACAAGACGAAACGATATTGCCTTGCCTGGCTATGGGAGGTGCACGTGGAGGCATCGGCGGAACAACGAATTATAACGGTCGAGAACTGGTTGGAATCATTGATGCTTGGGAAAAAGGAGATCTCGAGTTGGCACGCGAACGCCAGAACTTCTCTCAAGAAGTAATAAATGTCATATGCCGCTATCGGGGCAATATTGTAGGCGGGAAACGCATTATGAAACTTATCGGTCTGGATTTAGGCAAAAACCGAACGCCTTTTCAAAATATGACTGAAGAAGAAGAAATTCAAATGAAAGCCGAACTTGAAGCTATCAACTTTTTTGATCGTTGTAACAAACTTTAGACAAAGATGGATATAACAAAATATTTAGATACATGGGCTGCTGCTTATCGAAATGATCTCATAGAGAACATAATGCCCTTTTGGATGAAATTCGGTCTCGATCGTAAACATGGCGGAATATATACCTGTCTCGACCGAGACGGCAAATTAATGGACTCCACAAAATCGGTATGGTTTCAGGGGCGTTTCGGTTTTATCGCATCTTATGCCTACAATCACATAGAAAAAAAACAAGAATGGCTGGCTGCGTCCAAAAGTTGCATCGATTTCATAGAGACTCATTGTACCGATATTGACGGACATCTGTTTTTCGAAGTAACAGAAGAGGGAATACCTTTACGAAAAAGACGTTATGTTTTTTCTGAATGTTTTGCCGCTATCGCAATGTCGGAATATGCCATAGCCTCCGGAGACAAAAGCTATGCAACAAAGGCATTGGAGATATTTAAGAGGACTCTCAAGTTTCTCTCTACACCCGGTTTTTTAGAACCGAAATATTTACCGACACTGCAATCTCGCGGACACTCGATCACAATGATCCTCATCAACACGGCATCTCGAATACGGGAAGTAATTGAAGATCCTGTACTCGACCGACAAATAAATGAATCTCTGACCTCTATACGTCAATATTTCATGCATCCCGAATTTAAAGCTTTACTCGAAATGGTCGGTCCTAAGGGAGAACTGATAGATACTTGCAACGGTCGAACCATTAATCCGGGACATTGCATTGAGACTTCATGGTTTATTATGGAAGAAGCCCGACACAGGAACTGGGATAAAGACTTAGTACAATTGGCTCTACAAATTCTCGACTGGTCTTGGGAATGGGGCTGGGATAAAGAATACGGCGGCATTATCAACTTTCGTGACTGCAAAAATTTTCCACCTCAAGACTATTCTCAAGATATGAAATTCTGGTGGCCGCAAACAGAAGCCATCATCGCTACACTATATGCTTATCGAGCTACGCATGACGATAAATATCTTGTTATGCATAAACAGATCAGCGATTGGACTTATTCTCATTTTCCGGATAAAAAATTCGGGGAATGGTATGGCTATCTGCATCGTGACGGAACAGTAGCCCAACCCGCCAAAGGGAACTTATTCAAAGGGCCTTTTCATATTCCGAGAATGATGATATGCAGCTATATGCTTTGTAAAGAAATGATTTGAAAATAACATGGGGACTCATTTATAAAATAATTTGCACACCAAGAGCAAAACAACGAGTTTACTCAGTTAGTTATGCCAAGGCACAATATTTATTCCTGAACGATAAATAAATGACAAAAAGAATCGTCTTTTTTTTCTATATGTCTTTATTCTTCCTGCCAAGTTTTGCCGGAGAAGAGTCATATACATACTCTGAAATAAAAAAAGAGCCTAAATCCCCCAAAACCGATTACAAAATCATATATGATTCAGAATGCAATATCCCAGTATCCTCTTTTCAAGCAGAAATTTTGGAATTTCCGGTCAGACTCGATTACGTTTACCGGATAAAAGGATTTCCTGACAAAGAAAAAGATTTTACAAAAGGCATTTCTGCCTGTTTTGCCGGTATTTTCAACGGACATAGTACACTGATGATAGGAGGAGGATGCAATTTTCCCGATATTTCGGCGGCAGACGGAGGAACTAAAAAATATTACCGAAGTATATATGCCGCCGAAGTTACCGAAGACTCGCTTTTCACATGGGAAAAAATCGGAGAATTTCCTCAAGATGTTGCCTATGGTGTTACCATATCTACACCCGACGGTATTCTTTGTATTGGAGGCATGAATGCAAAAAAAAGGCTGAATACAGTATATAGAATTACACTAAAAAACAAAAAAGCTGTATTGGAAACTTTACCGGCCTTACCTTGTACTTTAGACAACATGACAGGTTCATTGCTCGGCAACGTAGTGTATGTAGCCGGAGGTAATAAAAACGGTATCCCTTGTAACGATCTTTATTGTTTAGATTTAGACAGTCTTTCAAAAGGCTGGCAAAAATTACAGGACTTCCCGAGATCTCCACGCATACAAGCCGTCAGTGCAGCACAAGTCGGCCCACACGGAGAACAAATATTTTGTTTATGGGGAGGCTTCTCTACTTCTGACGGAAATCGACAGGCAACTTTATCGACAGACGGTTATGCTTATTCTCCAAGTACAAAAAAATGGGTTTCATTACCCGATCCTACAAACAACGAAGGAGAGACAGTTTCTTTAGGAGGTGGTAGCATCATTGCCTTATCCGACAGCTTGATATTATGTACAGGAGGAGTAAACAAAGATATATTTTTACAAGCCCTTAAACACAATGCTCCCGACTACCTGTTACATCCCATAGAATGGTATCGTTTCAATAATCGTTTACTGGTATATAACTCTCGTCAAAAAAGATGGAAAGAAATTGCAAAAGTATCTGAGACTGCCAGAGCCGGAGCATCTCTCATTTTCGACGGCTATGGTTATTTACTTATCAACGGGGAACTAAAACCCGGCATTCGTACTCCGGATATAACAAGAATTCTGCTAAAAACAGAAACAAATTCAAAACCAACAAACCGAATTATCCCTAATAAAAATGAATATTAAAAATAAAGGAACTGATCTTTTAGTATCTTCATTTGGAGATGTATTAAATAAAAAATATGATCTGGTCATATTGCCATGGGGAGCTACCGAACCGCATAATTTGCATTTACCGTATTTAACCGACTGTATTTTATCGCATAGTATCGCTGTCGATGCAGCAAAAATCGCAAAAGATCATTTCGGCGTAAACAGTATGGTTATGCCTCCGATTACTTTGGGTGCTCAAAACCCGGGTCAGCGGGAATTAAGTTTCTGCATACATGCCCGTTATGAGACTCAAAAAGCAATTCTGACAGATATTGTCTCGTCTCTCCACATACAAGGGATCAATAAGTTAGTCATCATTAACGGTCATGGTGGAAATTGCTTTAAAAATATGATCCGAGATCTGTCAATAGATTATCCGGATTTTTTAATTGCCACAAGTGAATGGTATACAGTACTCCCGGCAAAACAATATTTCGACACTCCGGGAGATCATGCAGATGAAGTAGAAACTTCGGTCATGATGCATTATTATCCGGAATTAGTCAATCTCAAAAACGCCGGTAAAGGGAAATATAAATCATTCGCTTTAGAATCTCTAAGAGAAAAAGTTGCTTGGATACCTCGCAATTGGCAAAAAGTATCTGAAGATACCGGTATCGGCGATCCGGCTCTCTCCACAGCAGAAAAAGGAAAATGCTTTGCCAATGCCATAGCCGATAAATATGCCCAGTTATTTGCCGAGCTCAGTCGAATAGAAGAAACAGGAATTTATGAAAAAGAAAACGATAAATAATAATAACCGATAAGATATACATAAGATAAATAGGCAAAACAAAATATAGTATTTACAAGCCGGCCTGAATTTTGCTTGAACAAAGTTTAAGCCGGCTCTTATAACTGACAAAAATTAATACTCGATAAATAATAAATCTCCTATCCCTGAAAACAGAAATACAGTTTTTGAATCTATCTCTTCTATCAATACCGATCTGTCCCAACAAAAAACAAGATCGGAAATAAAGCGAAAGAAAATATTTCATAAAACAAAGAACAAGCAAAAAAGTAATTTTGTTAAACGGATAACTGTTCTTTTGCTATTTAAGCATATCAATTAAAAAAAGTATATAGTATCTCAAAATCATTTTATCCATAAAGATTTGTTCTAAAAAAATCTGTACATTTGACTGATTATTCTTTTTGACTGAAAACTGTATATGAAAAGATTCTTGCTCATATTTACCGCATTTTTGACACTTTCATCCGTTTCTTTTTCTCAAACTGTCGGATTAGTACTCAGCGGAGGCGGGGCGAAAGGAATCGCTCATATCGGAATTATCCAAGCTCTTGAGGAGAACAATGTTCCCATCGATTACATTGCAGGAACTTCAATGGGTGCTATCGTAGGCGCTTTATATGCAATGGGATATACTCCTGCCGAAATGATCGAACTGATAAAGTCCGATGATTTTGCATCTTGGTCAACAGGAAAAATGGAAGAAAAATATATCTACTACTTCAAAAAACCCGATCAAACACCTGAATTTGCTTCTTTCAAAATAGGTTTGAAAGATTCCAGTAAAATAACGCCGCATTTTTTGCCCAAAAGTTTAATAAATCCTCTCCCGATGAATTTGGCATTCATGCGTATATTTGCTCCTTATACAGCACAATCAGGAGGAAATTTCAACAATTTGTTCGTACCGTTCCGGGCCGTAGCTTCGGATGTTTACCATAAACGTCCGGTTATATTCGAAAAAGGAGATTTAGGTGATGCCGTACGTGCCTCTATGAGTTTCCCATTCGTATTTAAACCTATCGAAATAGATAGTGTATTGCTATATGATGGAGGTATCTATAATAATTTCCCGATAGATGTCATGAAAAAGGACTTCAATCCGGATATTATCATTGGAAGCAATGTATCTTCAAATCCTGAAAAGCCTAAGGAAGATAATCTCATGGCACAAATCGAAAATATGGTCATGCAAAAGACAGATTATAAGATAAAAGAAGAAGACGGAATTCTAATCGATTTCAATTTAAAAGAGTATAATCTCCTCGATTTTCCGAAAGCAGACCAAATTTTCAAAATCGGATATGATAAAGCCGTGTCGATGATGGATTCTATAAAATCAAGAATACCCAGAGAACTGCCATCTGAAACACGGAAACTCCAAAGAATGGTATTCAAAAGCAAAACTCCGGAACTCTTATTCGAAGATATATCTATTAAAGGAGGCAATCACTCTCAACAAAATTATATTCGTAAACAGTTTCAATTAGACGAAAATAAACTCCTCGATCAAGAAGATGTCAAACAATCTTACTACAAACTACTCTCCGATTCGAAAATCTCCGATCTTATTCCACACGCTGTATACGATGAAGAATCCGGGAACTTCAAACTTTTATTGAATGCAAAGCTCGAGGATAATATAGCCATAGGATTAGGAGGATATATCTCTTCAGGAAATACCAATCAAATCTATTTAGGAGCAAAATACAGAACTTTAAGTCTCTATTCTTTGGATTTCGACTTAAACGGACAATTCGGAAGATCGTATAATACAGGATTGGCCTCCGCTCGTTTCGAACTGCCGGGAACAATACCTATGTACCTGAAATTTATCGGAGTAGTGTCCAAAAAGAAATATTACGAAAGTGAAAAACTTTTTCAAATCGAAGAATCTCCGACATTTATCACTCAAAGCGAAAATTACGTAAAACTCCGTATGGGTCTTCCGTTCCTTACAAACGCAAAAACCGAAGTAACGTTAGGATACGGATATTTATATGACAAATATTACCAATCAAATACGGTTGACTATTCACAAATTCAGGCAGATAGAAGTTCTTATCGATTGGCAATGGGGTCACTACGTTTTGAAAAAAATACTCTGAACAGTTTTATGTTTCCGGTAACAGGAAATCGAGTTTCCGTAATCGGAGAGGCCGTTTATGGACGAGAAATGTTCAGACCCTCCGACCCCAATTTACACACTGAAAAAGCAACTCACTCATGGTTGCAACTTTCTGGAACTTACGATCAATATTTCAATACCGCACCCAAATTCACACTCGGAGTACGCAGTGAAATAGTTGTTTCCAGCAAAAACTTTTTCAGTAATTATACTGCTACTATTATTCAAGCTCCGGCATTCACTCCTACCCCGCACAGCAAAATGGTCTTTAATGAGGCTTTTAGAGCAAACCAATATATTGCTGCCGGGATTCTCCCTATTTGGAAAATCATTAACAATTTACAATTACGTACAGAGTTATATGGATTTGTACCCTTTTTTGAAATTAAACAAGGTAAAAACAATCAGCCTTATTACGGACGCTTCATGAACTCTTTTAAATATATGGGAGAAATTGCTTTAGTGTACGATCTGCCTTTTGCCTCGATCAGTATCTATACTAATCATTATAGTTATCCCAAGAAGAACTGGAACTTCGGCATCGGGTTAGGACTATTATTATATAATCCTAAATTCTTAGAATAAAAACTCGTTTAAATTTAGCCCGAACATTTCAAGCGTTATCATCTCGTGATTTGCATAATCTATTTTCTGCAAAAAAAGATTCTGATTTATTATTTGCAAAACAAAAATTATTTATATCTTTGCATCCGAAAAACGGCTCCGTGGCTCAACTGAATAGAGCATCTGACTACGGATCAGAAGGTTACAGGTTTGAATCCTGTCGGAGTCACAAAAAAATCCTTTAAGCAAAATTGCTTGAAGGATTTTTCATTTAAATCTATTTTATCTTGTAAAGAATTATCATATATACTGCTATTTTAAAAGCATTCCACAACTTACCCAAACAAATGTCAATAAACGACACAATATATTATAATAAACTAAGGACATTAGCAACAATTGCCGTAATTACCATACACGCATCAAGCACATTATTTTACCATAGACCTATCGGAAGCGAGTCATGGTGGATCGCCACATTTTTCGACACAATAGCAAGATTTGGAGTTCCGATATTTTTAATGATTTCGGGAGCTTTACTACTGCCTAAAAAAGAGGATATGAAAAGCTTTTACTCAAAGAGGTTGCACCGCATACTTATTCCTTTTTTATTATGGCTGACAATATACTATTTCCATAATCTCCCCGTAAACATATCTCTATCCGAAAAATTTTATCGGTTATTGAACGGAATATGTTCCGGAAGCAGTTATCACCTCTGGTATATTTACATGCTTGTGGGAATATATTTGGCTATTCCCGCAGTACGTATATGGGTACAGAATATATCTACCCAAAGTATTCGAATTATTTTGTTGTTCTGGGGAATATTACTTCTACTAAGGCTGACTAACGAAACCGGTAAATTGGTAAAAAGTCTCAATATCGAATTTTTTTACTACTTGGGATATCCTATTGCCGGTTATTATTTATCGATACTCAAATTTCATAAACCTCATCAAATAATACGCAAATTTTCAATTGCAGCTATTATCATCGGAATATTTCTAACTTTATCCGGGACTTACATCCTCTCTCTATATAAAGGAAAAACCGACGAACTATTTTTTAATTGCCTCTCTCCGACTGTTATGCTCATGTCTTTCGGAATTTTTTTATTATTCAAACATATCGAATTCAAAAAAGAAAAAATTCCCGGAAAATGGATATGTACTTACAGTTATGGAATTTATTTATGCCATGTATATGTATTAGAGCAATTAAAATCTGTATATTGGATTAAATATACCTATTATATACATCCGGCAATAGGTATTCCGATATTAGTAATTTCTTGTCTGCTTCTATCTCTTTTATTGATAATGACAATTCACAAAATTCCCAGAATCGGAAAATATATTTCGGGATAAAACAAAAGAGGCCAGATAAACCTGACCTCTTATTTAATTTAAAGAAGGGTGAAAGATGGGGCTCGAACCCACGACCCTTGGAACCACAATCCAATGCTCTAACCAACTGAGCTACATTCACCATTTTCAATTGCGATGCAAAGATAGTATTTATTTTTGAAACATACAATAGTAAACTATACTTTTTTATCAAAAACCAAATCAGATTTTTGTAATCCCACTTTTATTTACTCAGAAACAGACCCTAAGAGTCTGTTTAATTTTGTTTAGAACAGTTTTGAGAGTCTCTCTCGAGGATATTTTGTTGTTTTTACGAAAAGAAAATAGCAGGCTATCTGATGAGTGAAAATAGGGAGACAGACCGAAAAAAACACAAAAATGGTCTGAGAATTTTTCTTTATTAGAAAATTTAAACCGGTTTCTAAGCCTCTCTAAAACTCATACTCTGTAACCGTGCCTTTATTTTGTTGTGGAAAAAGTTTCCTTGTGTCTTGAACAAAACGGGTTAAAGGAATCGACAAAGATGATGGCATCGAATCACCTTTAGCCAGCCAACGAGCAGCCGGAAGTACGACAAAACCTTGTTCTGGAACATGTACAGGTCGCTGAGTAAATATCAGAGCATAACGAGGATTTTCGATACGAATATCCGACGAATCCTTTACGACATCAACTTTAAAAACAATACTTCCCATTGTTGTCCGGGTTTTCATATTGGAAATAAAATTACCTAAAGAATATGCGACTACAGACTTAATTCTACCTATAGAATCCAAACGAGCTTCAATCGGCTGTACGACGTGAGGATGTGCTCCCACTATAAGATGTACTCCGGCATCGACCAATGTATCCGCTAATTCTTTTTGTAAAACATTCGGTAGAGTTCGATACTCGTCCCCCCAATGAGGACACACAATAATCACATCAGCTCCGTTTTTCTTTGCTGTTTCTACGTCTCGTAATATATTCTCGAGTTGTATATAATTAACGATATAAGGAGGACGTACCTGTATTCCATTTGTACCATAAGTATAATTCAAAAAAGCCAATCGCATTCCGTTTTTTCGTAAAAGTAAAGGATGTAAACGTTTACGTTCATTCTCAGAACAATACGTTCCTGCACGAAAAACCTCTAAAGAATCTAATTGCCGTATAGTACGCTCCAGTCCCTTTTCCCGACGATCAAGACAATGATTGTTTGCCGTTAAAAACAGATCAAATCCGGCCTTTTTGAGAGCCTGAGCAAAAGCATCCGGAGCACAAAACTGAGGATAACCGGAATACGGAAATCCGCCTAAAGGAACTTCCAAATTGACAACAGCCAATCCTGCAGATTGTATTTCATTCTTGATTTGTACGAAACATGAATCATAATTATACCCCGATGGAGTCCGGGCATCCTCTATTTGTGCCAGATGTTGCATCGCATCTCCTGCAAACAAAAGCGTAATACGTTGTTGAGCTTGTATATATACTGAAACTAAAAAGAAAAGGGACAGGAGATAAAATCGTGTTTTCATAAATTAGAATTTATACGGTTATAAAAATAAACTATCCTGCTTTAATTTCAAAATATTAAAACAGGATAGTTTATTCTCTTTCTTAATTCGTCAATCTTTATAGACTGCTTTCTTTCCAGCCAACAGTGTATTACGCATTAAAGAAACGATTGTCATAGGACCGACACCTCCGGGAACAGGAGTGATATATGCACACTTCGGAGCAACCTCATCAAACTTCACATCACCGGTCAACTTAAATCCCGATTTTGTTTTATCCGAAGGAACTCTCGTCGTACCGACATCTATAACGGTAACTCCCTCTTTTACCATATCCCCTTTCAAAAATTCAGGAACTCCCAAAGCTGCAATAATGATGTCTGCCTGCAGACACATTTCCTTGAGATTTTCAGAGTAACTATGACATACGGTAACTGTCGCATTTCCTGGATTTGACTTTTGCATCATCAACGTCGCAACCGGTTTCCCAACGATATTACTACGCCCCAATACGACACAATGTTTCCCTTTCGTATCAATGTTATAACGTTTCAACAGTTCCATTATACCTGCCGGAGTCGCCGACACGAAACAAGGCAGTCCGATAGACATACGTCCGACATTAATCGGGTGAAATCCGTCCACATCTTTCCGATAATCAATTGCCTCAATCACCTTTTGTTCCGAAATATGCTTAGGTAAAGGAAGTTGTACGATAAATCCGTCTATATCTTCATCTTTATTCAATCTATCTACCTCTCTGAGCAACTCTTCCTCTGTTACATCACTCTCAAAACGAATTAATGTAGATTTGAATCCGCATTGTTCGCATGCTTTTACTTTATGGGCAACATAAGTTTCACTTCCTCCATCATGCCCCACTAATACAGCCGCTAAATGGGGTATTTTCCCTCCCGCTGCTTTAATTTGCTCAACCTCCTGAGCAATTTCCTGTTTTACCTGATCGGCAATGGCTTTCCCGTCGATTAATTGCATATTATTTAATTTTCAAGTTTTTAGATCAATCAAAACAAATATAATAGACTCCACTCATATTACAAAATAAAGAAAGGAGAAAGTAAAAAACTCTCTCCTCTCCTATATCCAAATTCATATCAGCGTTTCATTCTGGGCATCATTTTTCCCATTTTTCCACCTGCTACCATTTTCATCATTTTCCGTGTCTGGTCAAATTGTTTTATCAACCGATTAACTTCCTGTATTGATGTTCCGCTACCTTTTGCTATTCTTTGACGACGGCTGCCGTTCAACAATTCAGGATTACTCCTTTCTTTCGGAGTCATCGAATAAATAATGGCTTCGACGCTTTTAAATGCGTTGTCATCAATATCTATATCTTTAATCGCTTTACCGACACCCGGTATCATCGAAGCAAGGTCCTTCAGATTACCCATCTTCTTGATCTGCTGTATCTGGCTGATAAAATCGTTAAAATCAAACTGGTTTTTCGCAATTTTCTTTTGTAATCGCTTCGCTTCCTCTTCATCATATTGTTCTTGAGCCCGTTCCACTAAAGAAACAATATCACCCATTCCGAGAATACGGTCTGCCATACGTGCCGGATGGAAAACATCGAGAGCATCCATCTTCTCGCCTGTTCCCACAAATTTTATCGGTTTGTTGACAACCGTCCGAATCGATAACGCCGCACCACCACGAGTATCTCCATCTAACTTGGTAAGAACGACACCGGTAAAATCAAGACGATCATTAAACTCTTTCGCTGTATTAACAGCATCCTGCCCTGTCATAGAATCGACAACGAACAGTATTTCATTCGGGTTTATGGCATCTTTGATCGCTTTTATCTCACGCATCATCTCTTCATCCACAGCGAGGCGTCCGGCCGTATCGACAATGACCAAATCCTGTCCGTCCTGACGAGCTTGTTTAATAGCATTCTGTGCAATCTGAACGGGGTTTTTACAATCCGGTTCGCTATAAACCGGAATGCCGATCTGTTCACCCAACACTTTCAACTGTTCGATTGCAGCAGGACGATAAACATCACAAGCCACCAATAAAGGCTTCTTTCCGCGTTTTCCCTTAAGCAGTTGAGCCAACTTACCGGAAAAGGTCGTTTTACCCGAACCTTGCAGACCTGACATCAATATTACTGCCGGAGATCCGGTAATATTGACGTCGACAGAATCTCCCCCCATTAACAAAGCCAACTCATCATGAACGATTTTAACCATTAACTGGCTCGGCTTCACAGCCGTAAGGACATCCATTCCTAAGGCTTTAGCCTTAACAGTATCGGTAAATTGCTTAGCAACTTTATAGTTAACATCGGCATCGAGCAAAGCTTTCCGCACATCTTTCAAAGTTTCGGCAACATTAATTTCCGTAATTTTGCCCTCACCTTTCAATATTTTAAATGACCGCTCAAGTCTGTCACTAAGATTCTCAAACATGGTAATATTTCTATTTTAATTTCTGAAAATGCAAAAATACAAAAAAGGTTGAGATTATCTATCAGCCTGTTTAAATTTTCCAATAAGGAAGATCAGGTCTTCTCTATGTTTTCTTTCGGTCTATTTCCCATTTTCACCTGCCAGATAGCTCGCATCCTCTTTTAAAAACAAGACAACACCCTCTCAAACCCGACATGAACAAAATTGAAACAGACTCTATATCTTCTTATTCCACCAATCGGCTTTTTTCAAATATATGACCGAAAACAACAACAAAACTCCCCAATAAACATACTCTACGATCCAACATGCTGCAATATTAGGTCGCAAACGGAATATCAGAAAATAAATGGCCAAAGTATAAGCAACAGCCGTAACCAATTCTGCCAACAACGCAGAACGTGTATTTCCCGTCCCCGACATCGTATTGAACCAAACACTTCCCGGCACGGCAATAAAATAATATCCCAACATCACATACAGTGCAGGAATGCAATCTTGAAGTAAAGATGCAGAATCGGTATATATCCTCAAAACAGGTGCAGGTATCAAATAGACCAACGCCATCATCGGAATAACAATCATATAACAAAGACCTATTATCCGACGGCTTATAGGCATCACCTCTTTCGGTTTTCCCGCACCGATTGCATTACTCACCAACGAACTTGCAGTGACTGCAAATGCATTCACAGGCATAAAAAACAACGTCGATATACTACGCACGATATTCGATATAGCCAAAGGTCTTTCTCCCAAATGTTCTATAGAAATAAAGAAAAAGAACCATGTGATAATAGGCAGAAAAGATTGCAACATAGTCCATACCGAGATATTCAATATACGGGCAATTACTTTAACATCGACATGTATCGTCTCAAAAAAAGCATATCTATGAATATCTGCTTTGCAAATCGTATAAATAATAAAGAAAAACAGCGAAAGAGCTTCAGCAAGTACAGAACCTAAAGCTGCCCCGGCTATTCCCATTTGAGGACATCCCCACTTCCCGAAAATAAACATATAATTGAATACAATATTTGCAACAGCCATTACCAATGCATTCACTGTCAATATCTTCGTCCGAGTTATTCCGACATAAAACGCACGGAACATAACTGCGACAAAAGAAAAGAATAACCCATATATCCGATAATCGAGATATTGCATGGTCGCACTGAAAACTACCTCTGATGAAATGATACTCCGCATTAGATGAGGAGCATAAAAATGAGAAATACCGAACAACACAAATGCGAGAATAACCAAAAACAAGCTTCCCTGCACAACTATCGTTCCGATACTGTCATAACGTTTCTCTCCGTTACGTCTGCCGATAAGAATTTGAGAACCGATACTGAACCCGAATCCTATCATATAGATAGCCATATAGAAAACACCGGCCAAAGCCGAAGCTCCCAATTCGACTTCTCCGACATGCCCTAAATATGCCGTATCAGTAATGTTAATCAAATTCTGAACAACGAGACTGATCAATATGGGATAAGATATTTTCCAGATATCTTTTTTTGCATACATAATTTACAATATTGTCTAAGTGAAAGAAAACCCATCGAAATGACGGGTTTTCTTAATTTATCTCTATCGGAAATGTCAAGTCACAAATTCCGAATTTTCTTATTTTCAATATTAAATCAGCTTATTTGTCTTTGTATCGGGAAATATTACAGCAGGAGTAAAGTGTTTAGCTTCTTCAAAATCCATCATCGCATAAGCCATGATAATCACGACATCTCCGGGTTGCACTTTACGGGCAGCAGCTCCATTCAAACAGATAACTCCTGAACCACGTTCCCCTTTAATAACATAAGTAGAAAAACGTTCACCATTATTATTGTTTACAATATACACTTTCTCGTTAGCAATAATATTTGCAGCATCCATCAAATCTTCATCAATCGTAATACTACCGATATAATTCAAATCGGCTTGCGTGACCGTAACCCTATGTATTTTCGATTTAACTACCTCTACCAGCATTTTTATTTCATTTTAAAGTTCAGGTTCTCCATTAACGACGATAAGCAATATTATCGATCAGTCTCACCTCCCCGCAATATACCGTAATACATCCTACAATATAATCCGAATCTGACCAATCATTTACCGGAAGCAGCGTATTCCCATCCACTATTTCAAAATATTCCACCTCTAGATCCGGCACAGAATTCAAAGTACTCACGACATAATCTATCGTTTCAGCAACCGAATGTTGTTCGGCAAAGGTACGACTTTTAAATAAAGTCTGAGATATACTCACCGCATTTTTTCTCTGTTGGGGGGTCAGACGCAAATTACGGCTGCTCAATGCCATACCATCATCTTCTCTCACAATCGGACATGCGACAATTTCTACTGGAAAATTCAACAGTTTTACCATTGAACGTATGACAGCAATCTGTTGAAAATCTTTCTCACCGAAATATGCCCGATCGGGCTGTACGGCATCGAACAGTTTACTTACAATCTGAGCGACTCCGTTAAAATGTCCCGGACGATACTTGCCTTCCATAACCTCCGCTACAGTTCCCAAGTTAAAAACCCGAGTATCTTCAACAGGATACATTTCTTCAACCTCTGGAGCAAATGCTATCGCACAACCTGCAGATTCCAACAACCTACAATCCGCATCCAAAGTACGGGGATAATGCAATAAATCGTTTTTATCATTAAACTGAGTAGGATTTACAAATACACTAACCACACAAATACTGTTTTCCGCTACACAACGTTTCACCAATTCAAGATGTCCGTTATGCAATGCACCCATAGTCGGGACAAGCCCCACAGTACCGTCTTTAGCACGTATTTCAGCTATTTTTCTCTGTAAATCAGCTATTTTAGTAATAACTTCCATTGCCATAATTTTAAAAATCGGTGCAAAAGAAGTAAATAAAACCCACATCCCGAAGTATTCTGACAAGAAAATTAAAAAAACATACTATCAGGATACCGAAGAAGCAGACTTTTCCAATAAAAGTTTAGCTAAATTTTCCGATAAAGTGATTTAATTATACGGGCTCTAACAAAACTTATTTTATCTGTATTTTTACCTGATATAAACGGAAAGCTTGTTAATACTTCTAATATTTGGAGATTCAAGATGATTTTTTTATTATCTTTGCGAAATAATATTGAGATAAGAGGAATTTATAAAATGAAAGCCACCAAGGTATTATTTATTGCACAAGAGATAACTCCTTATTTGCCCGAATCGGAAATAGCGAACGTTTGCCGCTATCTTCCTCAGGGAGTTCAAGAAAGAGGTCGTGAAATAAGGACATTCATGCCGAAATACGGAAATATCAACGAACGGAGAAACCAATTACACGAAGTGATAAGACTGTCGGGAATGAATCTAATTATCGATGACACAGACCATCCCTTGATCATAAAGGTCGCATCTATTCAGGCAGCCCGCATGCAAGTATATTTTATAGATAACGAAGATTATTTTCAGCGAAAATTCATTACCGAAGACGAAAACGGAAATAGCTTTGACGATAACGATGAACGAAGTATTTTCTTTGTCAGAGGCGTAATGGAAACTGTCAAAAAGCTTCGTTGGGTACCGGACATCATCCATTGCCACGGATGGATGACAGCATTAGCTCCTCTTTATATTAAAAAAGCCTATGCCGAAGACCCATGTTTCAGAGATACCAAAGTTATTTACTCTTCTTATAATAATGGTTTCAACACTCCTTTCCCGGCATCATTCTCCGATAAACTTCTATTGGAAGGCATACGGAAAGAAGACTTGACTTTTACCGATAAACCGATAGATTTCTCTGAACTCACTAAATTGGCCATACGTTTTTCGGACGGAGTCATTCAGGCAAGCGAAACAATGCAACCGGATATTCTCGAATATACTAAAAATACCGATATACCGTTTTTACCTTATCAAGATCCGGAAAACTATATCGATGCATACAACGAATTTTATGACGTTGTATGGGAAAACGCTCATAAATAATAAACCAGTATGAAGTTAAATTGGTTATTACCATTTGTCCTGATCGCCTTAACGATCTCTTGTAATGACGACATCAACAAAATAGGGACATCGATCGATGACACACTTATTTCTATTAAAGTAGATAACTCTTTAGCATATACAACAGCCGATTCGGTATATTCCATTCCTGCCGGTCCTGTCACGAATCGTACCATTATTCAAATGCTCGGAACTGTCGATATGGTAGATTACGGATCTATACGTGCAGATTTTCTTACTCAGATGAGACCGATAGCCCAATTCGACTCCAGATTGGTTACAGAAGATATGCTGGATTCTTTGGTTCTTGAACTCGGATTTCTGCCCAGCAGCTTTTTAGGAGATTCTCTGACCCCGATGCAAGTAAGCGTATATCCGCTTAATAAAGTGCTTGAGAAACCGATATACAGCAATCTTGATCCCACAGATTATTTCTCACCTGAAGAAATACTCGGACAGCAAATCTATACAACTTCTCGGCAAAGTTATCCTGATTCGTTAATCAATAGCGATGGTTCACGAATCATCAAAATCAAATTGGCACGTCCCGGACACACGTCCAAAGAATTGGCACAAGAATTTTTCAAACTGTATAATGACAAAGGCGGCATATTAACAGAAAGCGATATAGCAGACTTTTTCCCAGGTGTTTACGTAACAAATACTTATGGAAAAGGCGTATTGATCAATATTCTTTCTTCAGTAATTAAAATATACCACGATACGTATGTATATAACGACCAAGGCGGTGGCGGTCTGGAAGAAAATGAAGATATAACAAATGACGATGGAACTCATCCCCTTGTAGTAAACAAAGCGACAACTTCTGTTTTGGTTTCAAGCAATGAAGTTCCGACAATCAACCATATCATATCGACAAACGCATCTTATATAGAAAATGCCATTGCCGATGACCGTGCAATTATAAAATCTCCTGACGGTTACGATGCCCATATAACCTTCCCGGTTACGGACATTATAAAAAAATATCGGGAAGTAGTACCGGAAGAAGCAGAAAATACCGGAGCTGTATCTGGATTGATAAACGCAATAAACTTCTCAATTCCTATTAAGAAATCAGCAAATGATATTTTCTCAAACTACGGACTTACCCCTCCTCCCTATCTATTACTGATGCGTGCCGGAGGAAAAGTTGCCGACAGTAATGGAGATATTGTAGAAATGGATAAGAATCAATTCTTCCTTGATCGCAAATTAACCGATGGACTGAATTACTTCTACGCATCTTATAATTCAACGACAAATACCTACGATTTCGGAAACATCCGAGGATTTATTACCAATATCATACAAAAGAATCCCAACGGAGGAAGCATAGAAAACGGTTATCCTATCGACTCCGATCTCATTCTTGTCCCAGTTATGCTTTCTACAACGACCAGTGATTATTACGGAACAATAATCAATGCAATAACTCCTTATATCTCAGCTCCGACATTTGTCGAACTTGATACAAAAAATATAAAAATTGAGATGGTTTACAGTACAAAAACATATTGATATATAGGAATATATAATTCAGCACCTAAAAAAGAAAAAAATTGGTGCATCAAAAAGTAGTATTTTAGAAAAAAAGCACTACCTTTGCACCGTTTTCGCCGCAATAGCTCAGTCGGTAGAGCGTTTCACTCGTAATGAAAAGGTCGCCGGTTCGATTCCGGCTTGCGGCTCAAAAACAAAACCGGATTCGGCAATGAAATGGCCGCGTGGCTCAACTGAATAGAGCATCTGACTACGGATCAGAAGGTTACAGGTTTGAATCCTGTCGCGGTCACATATTTATAAAACGGCTCCGTGGCTCAACTGAATAGAGCATCTGACTACGGATCAGAAGGTTA